>JBAXWO010000335.1:0-3697 GCA_037128375.1 bacterium | reverse complement strand
CCTCCAGGTCAAGAAGGAGGCTGCGCGCAATGAAAGTACTGCTATCCATGTTAGATTGTCACATCGTCAGGCGTCTCGAAGCACACTGTACCGGCGGAAGAGTGCGGCAGGCAGGTGTTTGCTTAGTCTCCAGGTAATGGACATTGGGCGTTCGCCTTTGGCGTCCACCAGAACCACGGGGCCCAAAGCGCGGTACGCATCGCCCTTGGTCTCACGAACGAAGAGTTGGAAGGTCCAACCGTCAGACCCACCGTGCAGGTAGCGTTTCCCTGCGGCGGTCCTGGGCGTACAACTGTTCTGGCTCTGCCAGTGGAATAACTCCGGACTGATGGCATAGTCGTGGTAAGCGGTACGGCTGGTGAAGCCGGCGGACTTATCGAGGGTTACCAATAGAAGCTCGGTTTTGTTTTGGTGCAGGGGGAGCACCCCTGCCGGCGGAACGTGCCGCTGATTGGGGTTCAGCCACCCAATCGCCAGCATGAGTTCCCGCAGGGTGTAGCGCGCATGTAGGCACAGGGGCCAGTCGGGTGGCACACCTGGCAAGTGTACATCCGGCAAGTCGCTGGCATCGTCCAAAAGGGTGGCCAGTTGGGCAAGTTCGTGGCTGACTGTAGGAGATTGGGCAAGGCGCCCGGCGAGTTCAGCGCCGGTGCATGGATCGGTGCGATTGGGAAACAGTTGAGCGGCGAGTTGATCGATTCTGCGCTGATCGGTGGGGCTTGCGGTCTCGTAGGCCAGATGCCCTTCGGCCACACGTTGGGTGCAGGATAGCCACGCCCGGTCTTCGTGATGAAGGAGATCGTGCAGGCGACGGCCGATATCCACCTCGAACGGTTCCAGATCTCTGCGGAGCAACCCCGCTTGTCGGCGCAGCGCGGTCCATCCACTCGGGGCCGTGCCGCGGTCGGGATAGAGCACAGGCAGATCCAAACCCTGGTCAGCCAGGAACTGGACCATGCCAGCGTGGGCCCTTCCGGGCAAGGCCGCGTAACCGGATAGTTCGCGCGCCAGCATGGACCAGCGCTGCACGGCGATCTTCTGTAGGTTTCCGAGGACTTGCTGGCGGCTGATGCGATCCAGTTGCAGGTGGCAACCGGGCGGCAATGCGCTGAACCCGTGTTGCACCTGTTCGATGAGGGTGGCGCGGGGCAGGCCTGTCAGGACTGCCAACAGTCTATCGAAGCGGAAGTCCTCCCTGTGACGGCCGACAAGATCGATGACAACGCAACTCTCCTTCTTGTCATAGAGGCGCAGTCCGCGGCCGAGTTGTTGCTGGAAAACAACAGGGCTCTGAGTCGGACGTAGGAAAAGGAGAGTGTCCACACTGGGGATGTCGATCCCCTCGTTGTAGAGGTCACAGGTGCACAAAACGGTCACGTCGCCGGCTGCGAGGCGCGTTGGTGCGCTCCGGCGCTTCTCGGCCGGTGTTTGCCCGGTCACCGCCTCAGCCATGATGCCGGCTTTCATGAATTCTGTAGCCATGAATTCCGCATGCGCTACCGATACGCAGAAAGCGAGGGCACGGGCTCTACGGGGATTGGCAACATGGGTATTGAACGCGGCGATGGCCGTGAGGGCACGGGCATGGTTGCCTATCAGTATGTGGTCCAGGGCCGTCCGCTCGTCCGATTTGTCCCAGGGCACACGGGAGAAATCGGTGTCGTCGGCACAGCCGTAGTACTCGAAAGGGCTCAGCAACTGCTGATCAAGGGCCTGCCAGAGGCGAAGCTCGGCCGCAGGACCACCGTCAGGCCTGCAGTCAAACAGAGACAGGATGTTCTGGCCGTCACCGCGCTCCGGTGTGGCGGTAAGGCCCAGCAGGACAGTTGGCTGCAGTTGGGTCAGCACCTGATCGTAACTGGCGGCCGCCGCACGGTGGCACTCATCGACAATGACGGTGTGCCAGTAATCGGTGCCACAGAGGTTGACGAGTCCCTTGGACAGCACACTCTGGATGGTGGCGAAACAGTGTTCGTAGTTACCCGGGTCTTCCCCGTCGGCCAGAAGCGCGCCAAAGCCAGGGTTGTTCAGGACCTGGGCGAACATCCGTCGCGACTGAACGAGGATCTCCCTGCGATGGGCAATGTAGAGGATGCGTGGCCGGCCTCCCGCCGTTTCGCACGTACGGCGATAGTCAAAAGCCGCAACCACGGTCTTACCGGTGCCGGTCGCGGCCACCAACAAGTTACGTTTGCGGCCGTGCCGGCGTTCGGCTTCCAGCCGGTCGAGGAGTTCGATCTGGTAGGGTTTGGGTTCGATTCCAAACCAGGTGATCGCCGCGTTGTTATTGTCGCCCCGCTCCGCCTGGAGTGCCCGCTTGAGGGCCTCCACTTGCTCGGGGTTGTTCGGGTTGTAGGACTGGAACTCCGTGTCATTCCAGAGCGTCTCAAAGTGGGCCGTGGCTCGCTCAAAGAGCGGCGCGTCCCCTGCTTCGGTGAACTTGACCGTCCATTCCAAGCCGCCGGCCATGGCGGCACCCGACAGGTTGGCGGAACCCACATAGGCTGAGCCGAAGCCAGTGGCGCGGTGCAAGAGCCAGGCTTTGGCGTGCAGTCGCGTCCGACGACCGTCGAGGGACACCTTAACCTCGGTCCCAGGCAGTTTGGCCAGCCAATCCACCGCGCGAGGTTCGGTATTGCCGCAATACGTGGTGGTGAGAATCCGCAACTGAGTCCGCGGACGCCCAGTGGCGCCGACAGCCGTGATTTGCTCGAATACGTCTGTGAGTTTTCGAACGCCACTCCATGTGATGAAACTCATCAAGACATCGACCCGATCGACAGCCGCCAATTCGGCACGTAGTTCAGCGATGAGCGAGGGAATGCCCTTGCCGCTGGTAAACAACCAGGACGAGCGCAATCCAGTGGCAGGGAGCGGAGGCAAGGATGAACCGGGGGGCTGAATCCCTGTCAAGACTCGGGTCGGTGTGGAAATTGTTGAATCGGCCAGTTGGCCCTTCCGACAGTGACGTAAGAGTCCATTCACGAACTCCAGGCACTCCGTATCCGTAAGTGGCGCGCCTTCGCGATCCAGCGTGGCCTCCACCTCTCTGCGGACCGCGTCGATCAGACGGTCTCGCAGTTCATCGGGATCGGTAAGCGACTCAAGGAGCGGGATCTGTGGCGGGAGTGATTCAAGTTCCAAGGCTAGCGCGCCATCGACCAGGATATCATAGAGACCATAGGGACGGTTTGATGACACAGGATGCTCGGGCATATCAGGAACACTCATGGTTGGGCCGGCTCCCCGTGCAATGGCGCGCTGTGTTGGCAGCGGGACGTGAAGACGTGGCCGGTATTTGCTTGTGTCGCTGTCATGACGCTGAATCCACAGATTTCAACACGGCGACCATGGTCCCGAGGATCGGGTACTGGCATTCAGATTTGGCGACGCGGATGTCTTTGTAGGCGGGGTTGTCCGACCGGAATATCCATGCCTCTGCATCCTGGATCAATCGTTTGACGGCGCCACAGGTGCGTCCCGAACTGTCCACGCCGAACGCCGAGAGATTCGCGATGACGACCTGGTTATCTTTACGCGGCGAGCGGTGATACTCGAACACCACCCGATCGCCAATGCTGAGGCCTGGGGTCATGGAGTCCCCGACCACCATGATCACGAACCTTTTCGCGCCGGCCAGGTGCTTTGGCACGGCCACCCAGGGGCATTGCCGTGCCCAGTCAAGGCTGCCGATCTC
>JBAXWO010000334.1:0-3711 GCA_037128375.1 bacterium | reverse complement strand
CTATCTGGATTCTCTTCAGAATTGCACCACAGTCAAGTCGCGCTACATCGACGCGCCAACCTTCTCATTGCTCGGCGCCGGTCTACTTACTTCCTCGGCTTCAATCGACCACACGAGCCTACCATGCACGCCGTTGTTCGCCTTCAGTACTGGCTCCAGTTTGTCACCAATGAACCGTCAGGCCGCTTGAAAGTGAAATCCGGGATTGCGTCGCCGCGAAAAAGGGACTCTGTTTTCGCTTCCTTTTTTGGAATGAACATCAAACGAAATGGATGAGCCCAGTCGTATTTAGGCTTCTCATCCACAAACAGGACATACCCTTCTGCGAGTATCACCAATGGATTTGTCGCCCCCATGAGACGACCGGGGATAAACTGTGTGCCACCCGGAACAGGGGCATACGAAATCACACTACCTCCGGGAAGTCCGATCTTCCTGACGGCACCGCGAAAAGCTGCGGTCTCTTCGGACTTGTTGCATCCTGTGGTGGCGACCACGACGATCAGGAGCGCTGCGAGGGTCGTTCTAATCGTCCTCATGATCTCCTCTTGCGAACGACTGAACTCACCGTTTCCGAACCCGCCAGGGCGAGGAATACGGCGCCGGTTCATTGGTGGCCGAATCTCGCATGCATTGCCCGGAACTTCCAAATGGCTCCTTCAAGGCCACCAGGTAGAATCCCGCTTTGGACTACAAAACCACTGTTCAAATCGTCAGGCGTCAACGCCGCTCGATCGTTCTTGCTCATTAGCCGCAAGTCGTCCTCCGTGTATCCGTTCCAAGTCTGACAAGTCTGGTAAGTGTCATACCCGCTGATCCTGCAACTGGAGTCACAAAGTACTTTCAGCGCCTTCGATGTATTTCGTCTCAGCCCATGATGTGCTCGATAACCCTGGTCCATTATTCCCTCTCCAATCTCGACAACAGCAACCCAGGGGATCAAAACGGGATCCCCTCCTCTCCTAGATACCGTGGTGTCGACTCTTTTGGTCTTCTTATTCCAATCGAAAGCCCTAGCAGTAGTTCCTGAAAAGATGGTGATCCCCTTCGAGTCTGCCACGAGCAATGTCTTTGGGTTTATAAATGTCCTTATTGAGCCAACAAGGAGCAAACCGCCGAGCGCCACGAGAAAGACCCAGGCGGGATGATTCGGGCCGACGCTCGCCTTGAGGAAATGGAAAACATGAATACCCAGCCCGCAATAGATCAACCCCGCGCCCAGAGTGAATCCAATTGCGCTTTGCAGACGCGTCGTTGTTACAGCATAGGAATCAGTCATTCTGTCATCCTATTGGCCAACGTCTGCCATTGATGCGCGGCGCTATTGCGACGTCGCATCCGATGGCTGGTTCGACTTTTCGGTGAGTTCTCGCGCTCCCGGCTTTACATTTTTTCCAAACCAATCCAGAAGGAGTTTCTTGCGGTCGGTGGGTTCCCGTGTCGGTTGGTGGTTCTGCGGATCGTTGCCGTGCTCAACGCTCCAGCCATCCCACTCGCGATAGGCGTGAAAGGTCCAGTCCCAACCATACTCCTCGAAAATGTCAATGCAGTCGCGCAGGTAACTAGCTGCTCCCGGGGCCCAGCGGATCGCGCTGAATTCCCCAACATAGATATGCACATTGTACGCGAGTTGAAATTCGCGGACCGGCTGAAGTACCTTGTGGAGCTGTTCCTTGTCCCACGCCGTGATGCCGATCTTGCCTGGATAGGCTGTGGGTGTCCACTTGCCGTGAACTCCCTGGTGTGTGAACTCGCCGGGAACGTACATATGGACCTGATAAATCACGTTCGTGATAGCAACGGGTTCGAGTTCGCGATATCCTTCGGCCGAATCCCACCCGGCGGCCTCGATGAATATGGGCATCTTCGGGTCGATCACGCGGATGGCCTTTGCGGCGCGTACCTGCGCGCCGAGATAATCGGCCACACCCGGTGGTGGCGGCGTATTCTGCACCGGTTCATTGACCAGATCGTACCCCCAGATTGCCGGTTCGCCTTTATAGCGCCGTGCGATCTGCTCCCACAACGCCACATAATGGTCTTGGTACTTGGCTTCGTTGAAGATGGCAAGATCGTTGTTAGGGTAACGCCCTCCCGGCGGCGAATGCATATCCACGACCACCTTGATTCCGTACCGGCGGCAGGACACCAATGCCTTGTCCAACTCGTCGAGTCGCCCCTCCAGCCAGCGGTCATATTCGGCCAGATCGCGGTCTGTGCCGGGGCGGCCCCAGTTGCGCGTAATCTGCCAGCGTATGACATTGGCTTTCCATTCCGTGCCGAGCACCCGCATGTCATCGTCACGAAACACGTTCGGCGACATCACGCCGCGAAGGCGGGGCAGGTCGTGGCCCCGGAAGGGCGGCGGCGGGTTTGTTTGCGGCTTGGGGCGGCTCGGCAGCGGCCCTTTGACGACCGTGATCCTGACGGCGTCAAACCAGACCGTACCGACGCTGTCCTGTAGGCCGAGATCAATCTCGCCGTCGCTGGCATCGGGGGCAATCCGCTTGCCGAACTGGAGTTTGCGCCAGTCGAATGTGCCAAACACATCGTTCTCGTTCTGCCAGAAGGGACCCGACTCCTTCGACTGGTAGTGCAGCATGAACTTGACGCCGAGATAGGGTGCCGGAGGCTTACTTACGTTGTCAGCTTTGGCCATGCACTCGAACAGGAGTTGGCAGCCGCGGTAGCGGGTCAAATCAAGCGGCAGGCGAATCATGTGACTGCCCGCGGATTGATCGGAAGACACGGATATGCAAAGCGCGGTTGTTCCCTGATATCCCTTGTCCCATTTTGAAAAGTCAGCCTGTGCCCACGCGTTCTGCTCTGTCGGGGTATCGAAATGCGTTTCGAATACCACGTCGCCGGGCCGAGGCGAGTCGCTGCCAGCCGCGTGAAAGACGGCCGCCATGACAAGGAGTATCGCGCCTATTGTTTTTTTCATCTTTTGTTGAGTCGAACGTCAGCGCTGTGGATCGGCGAGCGGGCGAGCCGTATCCACCGGCGCTTGGTTCGCCTTGCTATCAGAGACGTCTATAATGGACGGAACACGCTTCCCGCTCTCATAACGTTCTGAACTAACCAATTTCCCGTTGTTCCACATTTCCCTTTCCCAGATTGTTTCGTCATTAATCCACCGGGTCCAAGGGCCATCTTCTTCCCCACTCACATACGCGCCTTCATGCGTCCGCTTCCCGTTGGGTGACCACGCCCTGAATGGCCCGTTTCGAATGCCAGCCAAGAACCACTGTTGCACCGACATCTGCCCATTCTCCCAGTAATGGGTAATAAGGCCATTCAGAAGGCCATTCGTCCAGCAGGCCGTAGCTCGCACTGTTCCGTTTGGATAGTAGGATACATCTGAGATACGCGTTCCTTGCGAATAATCTGAGACACGACATACCGTTCCCACCGCGTCATGAATCATCAGTACTCCTGACCTCTTGTTAGTCACCACAATGCTTTCGAATTCAGTCCGCCCAGGCTCCCACGCACCTGAGAACTGCCCCCCTTTCTCGTCCACAAACACCCATACAAGCGACCGCTCCCCTGTGTGCGTTAGGCACCCGCTACAACACATCACTATCAAACCAAGACAACGCAGGATGAGACTCTTGAACATGGCCATATCTCACATATGTCTGATTTCTACATCACTAGTACATTGACAATTTAATTATGCAACATTATGATGTTGGGCATGAAAAAGCT
>JBAXWO010000333.1:0-3715 GCA_037128375.1 bacterium | reverse complement strand
GTGGGGTTCAAGCTGTGGAATGGGGATGGCTTGGCAGGGTCGGCGGCGCTCGCCGCCAGACTGCGCAGGGATTGTCCCGGACTCAGAATCTTCGGCGGCGGTCCGCATGTGGATCTCTTCCTCGACCGCCTCATGCAACACTATCCCGCCTTTGACGCCCTGATCTACGGCGAGGGCGAGGAAACCCTGCGCCATCTGGTCGAGAAGGGCGGCACGCCCGCCGCCTTCGAGGAAATTCCAAACCTGATTTACCGCGCTGCCGGAGGAATCAAGCTGACCGCCGAGAAGATGGTCGAGGATCTGGATCAACTCCCGATGCCGATTTACGATCCCGCCGTCTACCCCGCCATGGCCGGGGACGAAAAAATCAAAATCATCGTGATCGACGAGAGCCGTGGATGCCGGAACCAGTGCGCCTTCTGCATCCATCCCATCAAGAGTCACCGCCAGGTTCGGATGAAGAGCATCGACCGGCTTCTACGGGAAGTCCTCCGACTCCGGGACACGTATGGGTTCCATGCCTTCCGGTTTGCCGGCTCCTGCACCCCCTACTCCCTGCTTAATGCCTTCGCGGCGGAAGTGATCAGGCAAAACCTTCACCTGCAATATGCCTCGTTCGCCCACATTCATCACAGCAACGAAGCGGATTTCGACCTGATCCGGCGATCGGGTTGCGTGGCGCTATTCTTCGGGATCGAGTCCGGCAGCCAGCGGGTCCTCGATCGCCTGAACAAGCAGATCCGGACGGGGGAGATCCGGGACGCACTTCAGCGTGCCCACCAGGCGAAACTGTTTACGGTGGGAAGTCTCATTTTCCCGGCCCCGGGCGACAACCGGGAAACCGAGGAGGAAACCTTTGCTCTACTCCGCGAGAGCCCTCTTGGCTCGATCACCCTCCAACCGCCGATCGTCATGCCCCGCACCAGGTGGTTTGAGGATCCTGCGGCTTATGGATTCAAGTTCCCGGACAAGGAGAGATATCTCGACGTCGGCATGACGTGGAAGGTGAAGCTCCAGCTGCCACCGCGCTTCTGGGACCCCCTTCCCGTCACCCTCAACGGTCAGTCGTACCGCCAGATGCTGGCCCGGACCGGCGCGTTGTCAAAGCGCATTGCCACGCTGGGGATCCCCACGTCAATCTCCGACGAGAACTATCTCATGAGCCAGCTCGCCGGCCTCGATCCGATGGTTTTCCGGGATCGCAGCCTGGGGGCCTTCTACTCCGGCAACACCCCGGTGATCGCTGACCTGGTCCGGGGAATCAATGCCGGGGCAGGGTCGCGGTGATTTTGGTCCCCTTCGCCGTGTCGCTTTCGATGCGGATGCTGCCCCCGTGAGCTTCCACCGCCTGCCGGGCAATGAACAATCCCAACCCCGTTCCCGTTCCCTGTTTGGTGGTGAAGAACGGTTCGAAGGCGCGCTTCAACTGGTCGGGCCGCATCCCGCAGCCATTATCTTCCACGCCCCATTCCACGCTGTCATTGGCCGCCGCGCCACACCACAGGCGCACGCGTCCGGTCCCGGGAGAAACAGCCTCGATGGCATTCACCAGCAGGTTCTGTATCGCCCGTGAAAGCTGAAGACGGTCTGCGTCGATCTTCCCCGTGTCGTCGGCGACCTCCACGGTCATGGCCACCCGCCGCTGTGCCGCCACATGGCGGCATTCATCCGCCACTTCCTGGATCAATTCGCCGGGACTCATCGGCGCCCGATGCATCCGCCCCCGGCTGACTTCCAGCCACATCTCCGCGATGTCGCGACAGCGCAGGACGCTTTTCTCGATGTTCCCGAGATAATCCGACGTATCCTGCCAGCGTTCGCCCAGCCGCTCCCTGGCGCTTTGGAGTTCGAGCGTCAGCAAATCCACATAGCCCAGGATGGCGCCAAGGGGATTCTTCAGGTCATGCACCAGCTCGGCCGACTTCTGGCCCAGCGTCGCCAGCTGGTTCTTCCGGGTCATCTCTTCCTTCAACGTCCGGTTGAGTTCGACCAGTTCCCGTTCCGCATGCTGCTGCCGCCGCTCCGTCTGGGTGCGGCCGACATGACGCCGCACAATGTCCAGGATCTCGTAGGCGTCAAAGGGCTTCTTCAAATAGTCGTTGGCGCCAAGCCGAATGGCCTCCTGGGCCGTCTCCAAGGCGCCAAAGCCCGTATACATGATCACAGACACGACGGTATCCAGTTCGCGAATCGCCCGCAATCCCTCAATGCCGCTCTTGTCCGGCATCCGGATGTCCATGATCACCGTGTCGGGCCGGTGCTCCTTGAGCAAGGCCACCCCGGCGTCGACGCCGTCGGCGCAAAACACGGTGAACTCGGGTTTGAGCAGGATGCGCAGGCTTTCCCGCGGTCCGCGCTCATCATCGATGATCAACACGGTGGCCGCCCGCGCGGCCACCGGTTTGGGCGAGGCAACGTCAGAAGCTGTAACCATAGGATACACTCACGATCTGCGACCTTGTCTCGTACTTGCCGTTGTAGGCCGGGTTCTGGTTGTTGTCGATCTCACGGGCGTCAATGATGCTCAACCCATAAGCCAGATCAATGCTCTGGGGTCCGGAATGGAACCCGGCGCCAATGGAGACGACACTCCGATCGGCGTCGGCCAGTGTGGGCGCCAGGGTTTCATCCGGCACGGGGGACTGCAGATAGATATAACCGGCCCGCAGGGTCACTTCCCGCGTCACATCCCAGTCGGCGCCCAGGCCATAGGTCCAGGTGTCCTTCCAGTCCTGCCGCAGCACGACCGGGCCCGTCGGGTTCGGGTCGCCGGGGCGGTGCAACAGCGCGTTGTTATTCCCCGCATCGAGCGCCACCTCGTCATAGCGCGAGAACTCGATCCATTCCACATCGGCCTCGATGCGAACCGTATCGCTCAGTTTGAACATATAGCCCAGCGCCGCCACCGCGGGAAACTCGATGGAGGTGTCGAAATCGCTGGACGGGGAAGCCCCCATCGCCTGGGCGCCGGCGGGGAATTCGCTGAACGTGGTGTCGCCTTCATAATCGACCTTCACCGGCGTGCGATAGGTGAGGGCGAAGGCATGACGCGGCGCCGGCCGGTAGGTGAGGCCCACATTCCCGCCCACACCCTGACCTTCACCCTTCATCTGTACCGTTCCATCCGGGCTCATCCGATTGCCCGTCACCGCCGACCAGGGGAACACCTGCTTGAGATCCAACTGCGACCAGTACACATCCGCTCCAACGCCCACGGACAGTTGGTCCGTGACCTTGGCCGCAAGGGTCGGGTTGACGTTGACCACGGTCATCTCCGCACGATAGGGCGCCGTATAGCGAAACGCCCCATCCTTATCCCAAACGGTGGACTGACCGAACGGGGTGGTCAGACTGATGCCCGCCATGTACCGCGTGTCCTCAATCGGCATGACGGCGAAGACATTCGGCAGCAGTTTGATGGAATCCTCCGTCGAATCCGACACCCTGGGCGAACTGTACTTCGTCTCCGTATCGATCACGGTGGCCGCCACCATGACCTGATTGTTCGTGATGGCCGCCGCGTTTGCCGGATTATGCGAGATCGTGGAGGCATCCTCGGTGAGGATCAGCTTACCCCCGTTGTGTCCGAACGCCGCCGCCCCTTCAGGCGGATTCCGGAATCCGTTCGCCCAGACGGGCACCGCAGCAAGTAATACTCCGCTCGTAATCATAATGCCCAGTCTCACGTATCGATCATGCAGTTTCATCAATCTCC
>JBAXWO010000332.1:0-3748 GCA_037128375.1 bacterium | reverse complement strand
AGCATCAGTTCGCGCTGTTTCGCCGCATCCCGAACTTCTACGCCTTCAACCGCGTCCCTACGGGCGTCGGGTGGGAGAAGGACAATGCCCTGGACGAACTGGGCGGTTCCGGCGGGCCCGTGATGGTTCCGGGCTGGTTCTCCCCGGATGATATTGCCGCGCAATTGCGCAAGGCACCGCATGGCACGCGCTTCATCTTTAACTCCGCCGCCATGGAAGATGTCGAGAGCGCACGCAAGTGGCTTGCTGCCGCCCGCGCCGTGGCGGGGGACCTTTGACATGCTGAACCCTCTGTATTAGTGCGGCGTATGAAGAAGTAAAAGGAAGTGCAAATGAGACGGTTCATGTTCGCGAGTGCTCGACGTTGTCGCCCGCCGAGGTGCAGGCCGTGATGAAGGAGTGAGAAGGGAGGCATGTCCGTGGATACCTTGCACCTGGGGACCTGCAGTTGGAAGTATCCCGGCTGGCGCGGACTGGTCTACACCGATGAATCCCATCCCAACTACCTTCAGCAATACGCGCAGAAATACGATTGCGTGGAAATCGACCAGTGGTTCTGGAGTTTGTTCGGGCCTGGCAAGGTGGTGCTGCCTCAGCCGGCGGTGGTGGCCGAATACGCCGCCGCCGTCCCCGCATCTTTCCGGTTCGGCGTCAAAATGCCGAACGCGCTCACGTTGACGCATTTTCGCCCGGCGGCAAAAAGCGACCCGCTGGTGCCGAATCCCCACTTCCTGTCAGTGGACCTGCTCCGGGCTTTTTTGGAGCGACTCGAGCCCCTGGCTCAACAACTCGGGCCGCTGATGTTCCAGTTTGAGTACCTGAACCGGAACAAGATGTCTTCGCAGGATGAGTTTCACGACCGGCTGGGGAAGTTTGCGGGTCAATTGCCACAGGGGTACTGCTGGTGTGTCGAGTCGCGTAATCCCAACTATTTGAACGCACCCTATTTTCGCTTCCTGCGGGAGTTGGGGCTGGCCCATGTCTTCGAGCAGGGCTACTACATGCCGCCGGTGCTGGACGTCTATCGTCCACATGCGGACCTGCTTGCTGAAACGGTGGTGATCCGGCTTCACGGCCCGGATCGGGTTAAGATGGAAGAACGGACGGGTAAGCAATGGGATCGGATCGTCGAACCCCGCGAGGCCGATCTCGATGCCCTGGCGAGCGTGGTCAGGGGGCTTCGGAAGCGCGAGCGCAAGGTATGGCTGTTTGCCAATAATCACTTTGAGGGATGTGCCCCGCTGACGATCGAACGGCTCAGGCAGAAGATCGAGGTTCAGGCTGTAGCCTGACCCGGGCCAGGGCCTGGGCTGCAAAGAGGAGGGGATACAGGGACTCCGCATACCAGAGGCGCGCAAAGTAAAGCCCAATGGGGCTGGCCGGCGTGTGGTGTCCCTCGCGGGTGGTGTTGACCAGCCATGTGAGTCCGCGGAATATGACGTCAGGGGCGGCTGACCCGGCCAATGCGGAGAGTGCCACGGAAGTCTCTTCGATGCCGGGGCAGGCGCCCGCCTGGGCGCCCCATCCCCCGTCAGGATGCTGGGCCGTTATCAGGTAATGACCGGCCCGCTGCAGGATGGATTCCAACCCCGTAAAACCGAGGCGCTGCGCTTCGCGTAACGAGATGACCGCCCGGGCTGTCCCATAGGTGTGGTTGAGTTCATCGGGACCCCCTTGGGTCCCGAACCAGAGTGGAACCCAGGAGCCGAGCGGCGTCTGGCTCCTTTTGAGGTAGTGCAACATGCGCCGGATACCGGCCTGCATGCGGGCCTGCAGGGCTGAAGGCATGGCAGCCTGCCACAGAAGAAACGCGTGCAGGGTATGGGCGGTGATATCCGGGCAGCTACGGTCGAACGGCAGGCGGCCCCACCCGCGTGCGAAAGTCGGGATGCCCCCGTCGCGGTTCTGCAGGGTGAGCAGCCATTGGATTCCCTGTTCGACGGCCCCGATGACCCGTTCGTCCGCCGCTCCGAGATGATGCAGGGCGAGCAGCACTCCCGAGGTGTCGTCCGCATCGGGCATGGCACCCGGAAGATCGGTCCATCCCCAGCCGCCGGGCGCACCGAACGTCAGGGGATGCTCCACGGTATGTTGTTGCGCCAACAACCACTGGCGAATGACGGAACACTGGTCGGGGGTGAGGAGGGGTCGTCCGGGGTCGGCGGAGAGTGCCATAACCGATTGGACGGTGACCCAGGTGGCCAGGTCCGAGTCGATCGGCCAGCATCCCTCCGCGCGCTGAGAGGCGAGGATGAACGACACGCCCCGGCGGACAATCTCATGGTCGCCGTGCCCGGCTGCGGCGAGGCTCAGGGTGACGAACGCGGTGAGGGGAGTGGCCTCCTCGTAGCCGCCGTTGGACGGCTGCATCCGCAGGGCGATCTCCAGCAGGCGTTTTGAAAGGCGGTTGCGGAGGGCGCGCAGCGGCCTGATGCGCGTGGGTCGAGAATGGTGACGGACCCATCCCACGGCAATCAGGGCCGGCAGAGCGTAACTGACGACGGTGAGATTGAGGCGGCTGAACCATGAATTGGGCAATGCCGCCAGTTCGAAGGGAAGGGGTGGGACGTGTCTCCAGGCGGTGGCGGATGGGCCGAGGCGTCCCGCCAGTGCCGCCAGGGTGAGAATCGGCGCCGCAAACGTGCGGTCGGCGCCGTAGCGGGCTGTCACGCCGGCGACGATGTTTTCGGGTGAGAGTCCGCCGAGGTGGAGGGTGAGCCAGGCTTCGCAACGTGGCAGGATGTCGTTGCGATCCGGCGCGGCACAACTGGTCATGGCAAACCAGGCCAGCAAGGTGGCCGTTATATTGCTGGGGCTTTCCGGTGAATCGCCCCACCCGCCGTCGGGATTCATAGATCGGGCGAGCCAGTCGAGCCCGTGCTGGATCCGGGTCCTGTGATGCTCCGGGTCGACCCGGTGCAGGGCAAAGACGGCGACGGCTGTGGCCACGGCGCTTCCGCTCAGGTGGCCCGTCCAGGGCCGCTCGCGGGTAAACTGGGCCAGCAAGCGGGTTTGGAGGGTGACCAGAGTCGCCTCCGCCCTCGCCGCCAGGGCGCTTGAATCGCCGCCGATCAGTTTCCAGGTTCCCACAGACACCCCATTGTCATGAGCGCATAGAAGGTATATTCGCAGTCGGCGGTTGCATCCAGACGATGGCCGCTGTAGCCCCCGTCCCGCTGTTTGAGGCTGTCGACGAACGCCAGGCAGGCGGGTGCGATCTCGGAGGTATCCAGTCCCAGCATGTGGAAGGCAAGGACAGCCGTGGCGGTTGACAGCAGGTCGGGAATCGGCGCGCCGGGTGTGGACAGGCAGCCGCCATCCTCCGTGAAGCGATCCAGGAGCCACTGGGCGGCCGGCCAATCGAGAGGTTGAGCAAACGCATGCTGGAGGGTCAGGGCCGCGGCCGTCGCGAGAGTGGTGCCGGCGGCGAGGCCCGGCAGGTTGGCGTAGGCACCGTCGGCGGAGCGTAAAGAGGTAAGTGACTGCACGAGGTTGGCGCCAGTTGGGATGGCCATCCCCAGATCCTGACAGACAGTGGCGACCAGGTAGTTGGCCGTGGCCGAGCCTATCGGGGCGCCGGCAACCGTATTGTAGGCGCCATCGGGACAGGTGTAGGCGGCCAGGCGATCCAGCAAAGCCGCGCCCCGGAGGGGGGGCGGGGCGCTGCCGTCGGACTCAGAAGGCAGACGTGCCAAACAGCGGGCCAGGCTGATCAGGTGCATGAAATCCAGGCCTTCACCTGTGCCGA
>JBAXWO010000331.1:0-3750 GCA_037128375.1 bacterium | reverse complement strand
CCCGCCTCCCAAGGTGGAACCGCTTCCTGAAAAAAAGATAAAATTGTCAGCCCGAGCCGAGCAAGCCCCGGTTGGTGGGACTGAAAGAAATGTCACCCTTTCGCCCGAAAAGGTGATTCCGGTCAGGGCTGTTGAGGTGAAACCCACCCCTGCGGCTGTGCAAGCGGAGTCAACTCCGGCAAGTGCAGTGGAGACGGCGCCGATTACGATGCCGACGGGCGTTGCTCTGCCACGACCGAGGGTCATGACGGTTCGCCACGGGGTGGGCGGGTTGGTTTTGGCCAACCGCGTCATGGCGTTGGTTGTACTTGTCTTGCTGGTGCTGGTTGTATACAGTGTTACCTCGATCCAAGCGGATGTGGCGAAAGAAGTGTCCGGGCAAGTGGCCAGCGCGGGGAGTTCTTATCTAGCGCCGTTGGCGATGACGGGCGAGGCGGTTCCTGCTCTGGATTATTTTCTGGATAAGGTATCGAAAAGGAACCTTTTTGTGCCGATTGGCGGGCCTGCGCCGACGAATGCGCCGCCGGTGGTTGGTAAGGCGGGAGACCTGAAACTGGTTGGGGTTTCGATTGATGATGCGCTTCCGGAGGAGTCTTTGGCGATCATCCGAAATAAAGTCGACTCCAAGACGTATTTTGTCAAAACGGGGGAAAGCGTCGGGGATACGGGTTTCACCTTGACGCGTGTGCTGGCGGATCGCGTGATCCTGAAGAGTCATAAGCAGGAGGTCGAGCTGAAGTGAAAATCACCACCGGGTTCGCCTTTTTGCTTCTACTGATGGGGGGGGTGGCGTTCGCCCAGAATGTGGCCACCAACGCTCCTGTTGCCAATCCGCATCTTATCACGGAATACGGTCTGCCAGGCCTGGAGAAAAAAATCTCGCTCGATCTCATCGAGGCGATGGATGTCGTGGACCTGATCAAATTCCTGTGCGTCAAAGGGAATCTCAACGTGATCGTCGGGCGCGATGTCTCCGGAAGCAGCAAGTTGATGCTCAAGGATGTTACCCTGGGCGAGGCGCTTGAAATTATCCTTGCCGCGAACGACCTGGCCTATGAGGTCCAGGGAAACATCGTCAAAGTGATGACCGACAAGGGGTATCGCGACCTGCATGGCGAGGGCTTTTACGATCGGAAGCAGGCGAAAGTCATTCAATTGAAATACGCGATGCCGAGCAAGGTGGCGCAGCTTCTGGAGAGTATCAAGAGCAGCATCGGCAAAATTGTCTACGACGATGGCACCGGGAATATCGTGCTGATCGATACGCCTCCGAAAATCCGGGAGATGGAGGATGTTATCCAGAAATCGGAAATCCCCAGCATCCTGCGTATCCTCCCGACCGTCACCACCAATTTCGTGCTGCAGTATGCCGTGATTGAGGATATCGAACCGAAACTCACGCCGCTCCTGACCAAGGACGTCGGTCAGATCCAGAGCGACAAGCGGACCAAGACACTGATCGTCACGGATCTGCCGTCGTCCATGACGAAGATCTGCGAGCTGGTGGCCATTTTCGACCGCGCCCAGAAGCAGGTCTTCATCGAGGCCAAGATCGTGGAGGTCAAGCTGACGGATGAATTCAGGCTCGGCGTGAAGTGGGATCACCTCCTGGAGGGGTTGGATCCACGGTTTTCCCTGGGGACATCGGGGCAGTTTCCCGCCGGGCTGTTGGCTTCGCAGGGTGGCACCCTCAACTACCACACGATCGCGGCCGGTGGTGACTTGAACGTGCTGGTTGAAGCGCTCGCCACGGTGGGCAATACGAAGGTGCTTTCGAATCCGAACATTGCCGTGCTGGACGGCCAGGAGGCCACCATCGAGGTGACTACGAGAGCGCCCTACGCCGAAACCACATTCGAGAGCGGTACCACCAATATCACGGGGAAGACCTACAAATTTATTGACGTGGGTATATCGATGAGCGTTATCCCTCGCATTAATGAATTGGGGTTCATCACGGTCGATATTCATCCCTCGGTCAGCAGTGTGATTGGCATGTATGATACCGCCACGGGGCAAGGCGTGCCGATTGTGAAGAAATCGGCGGCTGCCACCAGTGTGACAGTCAAAGATGGCGTGACCATTATCATCGCCGGGATGATTGACAAGCAGGAATCCAAGACCATTAACAAGGTGCCGCTCCTGGGCAGCATTCCGCTGCTTGGCATGCTGTTCCGGTCGGAGCACACGAATGTCGAGAATACCGAGACGATCGTCCTTCTGACTCCCCGCATTGTCACGGGTGCGAAGTTTTTCGAGCGTGCCAAGGATATGAAAAAACCCACCAAGTCCGATGGCGATGCTAATACGGGCCTTGTTGGGTCCGACATGACGCCTTGAACTCCACAATGAACGCCGTCAAGATCAGGTCCGCACTCGATCTTACTGCCGCTGTACTGTTTGCCGGTTCTTATTGCCTGACCGCAGTCGCCCAACAAGTGGATCCCGCCGGGTACCAGCGCGTGGTCGACGAGAATATCGAATTGCGCCAGGAGCAGAGCCGCCTGATCAAGGAAAGCGGTGAGCTGCGCCGGAAAAACGCCGACCTGATTCTGGATGTCCAGGATCTGGAGGCCAAGCGGGAGCAGTTGGCGGTACTCGTGGCCCAGCTCAAGACTCCCGAGGAAAGCAAGGCTGAGCTGGATCGCCTGATGTCGGAACGAACGCTCCTGATCGGCGAACTTGAAAAGGCGCGGCAGTCCCTGGCGACCCTTTCGGCCTCGACAAACCCGCCCGCCCTGTCTTCCCCGCCCCCCCCTCCGCCCGCCCAGCCGTCACCGGCGCAGGGCTCGTCATTATTTCGCAAGATCGAACAGGAGAACGCCGACTTGCGGCAGCAACTGACGGAGGAGCGGGCCGCGCTTCAGTCGAAAACGAAAGCGTACGAAGCGTCCGCCGTGCTGGTATCGACGCATAAGGCCCAGGTCGAGAAGCTCTCCCGCGAACTCGGCGTGGCGAAACAGGACTTTGAAGGAGCCAGGAAGAGGGAGGCGTCGGCGCTGAAGGCGCTTGAAAAAATGGCGAGGCAATCCTTTCGGCAGCAGGAGGAACTTGTCCGTCTGAAAGCGGACGTCGCGAAACTTGAGCATGAAAAGGCAGAGGCTCAGCTCCGCCCGTCCCGTGGAGGCGCGTCGCCAACAGATGACGTCAAGCTGGGTGAAGTGTTGCCTGAAGGCGCCGCTGACATGGAGGGTGCTTTGAGGGGGGCGCAGAAGGCGATCAAAGGGGGCCGGTTGCGCGAGGCGGAGGAACTCTACATGGAAGCGCTTAAGAAGGCCCCAGGAGATGCCCGCCTCTACTACAATCTTGGGGTGTTGTATGGGGACTATCTTCAGAACCCCGGCAAAGCGCTCGATTATTTCCGCAAGTATCTGGAGCTTGCTCCCCTGGCAGGCGATGCGTCCCAGGTGCAAGCCTGGGTGCTTGAGCTCGAGGTACAGTCCGGACGGTAGCCCATAGCCCAAGTAACCTGAGTTCTTACCTTGCGCCGCGAACTCAAACTCGTTCTTCTGGTCTTCTGCCTCGTGGTGGGGCCTGCGGTCGTATTGTCTTTTCTGGCAGGGCGGGTTCTGGGGAACTGGCAGGTCATTCTTCAGAACAGAATGGAAGTCGCCGCCGCCAAAGCGCTGAAGTTCGAGGAAGCCGCGCAACTCCGCGACCAGATCATCCGCCTACAGGGGAAGACCCCGGAAGCGGTCGCCGTCGCCCCCAAGCGGCACATGAATGCCAAGCAGGCCGTGCGGGCGAAGG
>JBAXWO010000330.1:0-3751 GCA_037128375.1 bacterium | reverse complement strand
GTTCCAGCTGACCTACAATGGCGATGACGGCAGGGAACATCAGCCTTACATGGTGCACCGCGCGCTGTTGGGGAGTCTGGAGCGATTCTTCGGCGTGCTGGTGGAGCATTACGCCGGGGCTTTCCCCCTGTGGCTGGCGCCCGAGCAGGTTCGGATCCTGCCGATCAGCGAAAAGCAGGCGGAGGCGGCCGGGAAACTGGTGGCCGCGCTGGAGGCGGAGGATTTCAGGGTTAAGCTGGATCGAAGTGCTGAGAAGATCGGCGCCAAGATTCGTAATGCCCAGATGGATAAGATCCCCTACATGCTGATCCTGGGTGCCCGGGAGGCGGAACAGGGGACGGTCTCGGTCCGCAGCCGCACGGCGGGGGATCTGGGGGGTATGCGATTGGAAGAGGTTGTTGGCCGGTTGCGCGGGGAAGTCGCGAGCAAGGCCGTAAGTGAAAGCAAAGGGGCCGCCTAAGCCCCGCAACAAGGAGGTAGGCAATTCGTCCACAGACTATCAGAGTGAATCACAGGATTCGGAGCCCTCAGGTCCGGCTGCTCGATGCTGCCGGCAACATGATGGGTGTGGTCTCGATCAGCGAGGCGATGTCGATGGCCGTGCGCAGCGGTCAGGACCTG
This sequence comes from bacterium, assembly GCA_037128375.1. Taxonomy (GTDB): domain Bacteria; phylum Verrucomicrobiota; class Kiritimatiellia; order CAIKKV01; family CAITUY01; genus CAMBRF01. Next base: position 3,130 of record JBAXWO010000330.1, on the reverse strand, counting down.
GTGGAAGTCTCGCCCAATGCGGAGCCGCCCGTATGCCGGATCATGGATTACGGCAAGTTCAAGTACGAGCAGGCCCGCAAGGAACGCGAGGCCCGAAAGCATCAGCACGCGGCGGAAATGAAGGAGATGAAGTTTCACGCCAATGTGGGGGACCACGATTTTGACACCAAGGTAAGGCACATCCTGGAATTTCTGGAGGATGGGATCAAGGTCAAGTGCTCGTTGTTTTTTCGAGGGCGCGAAAATGCCCATCGTGAACTCGGGTTCGACGTGATGAATCGCGTTCTGAAAGCCTGCTCCGAACAGGCTCAGACGGATATGCTTCCGCGTTTGATCGGCAACAGCATCGTGATGGTGTTGAGTCCGAAGTCGGGTAAGACGCCCGCCCGTGAGGTCTCAGGCGGGAAGTTGGGCGCACTTCCCATTCCCGCTCCGTCAGCCCCGCCACCCGCGGCGGCTCCGTTCAGACCGGCACCACCCGCAGCGGCTCCGTTCAGGCCGGCGCCACCCGCGACGGCTCCGTTCAGGCCGGCGCCACCCGCGTCAACGGCACCGGCTCCGGCCGTCACGCCACAGAAATAAGAAACATGCTGAAAAAGCTGGACGGGGTCATGCGCTTTGGGTAGATTCCCGACCCTTGTTTTCCGTTCGTGGATGCGGATCTATCCGTAGTCCCTGTTAGTTTGCCGTTTGAGGAGGCTTTATGCCCAAGAAAAAGACGAAGAAGATGGTTAGTAAGAGGGTGAAAAAGACAGGCACGGGGAAGCTGGTGTTTGCGCGGCCTGGGTCTGGGCATCTTCTGAGCAGCAAGTCGAGGAAACGTAAGCGCAATCTGCGTGGCGGCAAAGTTGTCGACAAGACGGACTTCAAGCGCTTGAACGAAATGATCTGAAGAGTCACTGAAAGGATAGAGCAATGCCCAGAGCAACAAATGCACCGGCCTCCCGGAAAAGGCGGAAGACACGACTGAAGGCTGCCAGCGGATTTCGCGGCAACCGCAGCAAACTGTTTCGTCAAGCGACAGAAGCGGTCGACCGCGCGATGCGGTTGGCGTATGTCCATCGGAAGGAACGAAAAGGCGATTATCGTCGTATGTGGACGGTTCGAATCTCGGCGGCCTGCCGCGAGTTGGATCTCAGCTACAGTCGGCTGATTCAGGGATTGAAGAAGGCCGAAGTGACGCTGAATCGGAAGATGCTGTCCGAGATCGCCTATCACGATGCCGAAGGTTTCAAGCAGATCGTGGCCTTGGCCAAGAAGCATCTGGCGTAAGCCTCGATTCCGAGAAACACTGGATGGCCGGCCGGAAGGTCGGCCTTTTTTTTGCCCCGCGCCAGGGGTGGACGGCAGAAGAAAGGCGTGGCGGCGGGGGAACGCATCTGCTATATACGGGCCCACTTTGATTACGAAACGGGTTGAGTTATGAACGCACAGGATATGGTTGTTCTCAAGGATCAGGCGGTCGCCGAGATCAAGGCGTCAGGCAGCCTGGCTGACCTTGAGGCGGTTCGCATCAAGTACCTCGGGCGCAAGGGGTTGTTGCCGGTCATCATGGAGGGGCTGAAAGATGCCTTGCCGGCGGAACGCCCGGAGATCGGGCGCCGGGCCAACGAGTTCAAGCAGGAGGTCGGCCAGGCTCTGGATGAGTCCAAGGCCGCGTTGGCCGCCGCTTCGGGCGCTGCCAAACGCGGGCAGTTTGACACAACGGTGCCCGGTGCCTGGCGAGGCCTGGGGCAACTTCACCCCGTTACGCAGGTGATCGAGGAGGCCATTCGTATTTTCAGCATGCTGGGTTTTACCGTGGCCGACGGTCCGGATATCGAGACCGAGTACCACAACTTCGACGCCCTGAACACGCCGGACGACCATCCCTCGCGTGACACGCAGGACACGTTCTGGCTGGCTTCCGGGGAGTTGCTGAGGACGCAAACCTCGCCGGTGCAGATCCGCGTCATGGAAAGCCGGAAACCACCGGTGCGTATCATCGCGCCCGGACGCTGCTATCGCCGGGATACGACGGACGCGACGCACAGCGCGAACTTTCATCAAATCGAGGGCCTTTATGTGGATCGCCGGGTGTCGATGGCGGATCTCAAGGGTGACATCACCTTCTTTGCGCACCAGATGATGGGGCCGAATGTAAAAGTGCGTTTCCGTCCACACTTTTTCCCGTTCACCGAACCGAGCGTGGAATACGATTTCTCCTGCCACGTCTGCGGAGGGGTGGGGTGCCGGGTCTGTAAACAGAGCGGATGGATTGAGATTTCCGGCGCCGGTATGGTCAATCCGAAAGTATTCAGCCGGGTGGGTTACGATCCCGAGGCCTGTACGGGCTATGCCTTTGGAATGGGCGTTGAACGTATTGCCATGATCAAGTTTGGAATCGAAGATATTCGAATGCTGTACGAGAACGACATTCGTTTTCTGTCCCAGTTTGCATGAGGGGTGCGCGATGAAGGTGCCGTTGAGTTGGTTGAAGGATTATGTCGATATAGATCTGAGCCCGAAGGATGTGGCCGCACTGCTGACCTTCTCCGGCACCGAAGTGGAAGGCGTGGTGACGCTGGGCGGAGACTTCACGGGTATTGTGGTGGGGGAGGTCCTGTCCGTTGCCCGCCACCCGAATGCTGACCGCCTGACGGTGTGCCAGGTCAGCAACGGGGCGGAGACGGTGACGGTGGTCTGCGGAGCCCCCAATGTGGCCGTTGGCGCCAAGGTTCCGCTTGCCCCCATCGGTGTGACGCTGCCCAGCGGCCTGAAAATCAAAAAGGCCAAGGTGCGCGGCGTGGAATCGTTCGGCATGCTGTGCGCCGAGGATGAACTCGGGTTGTCCGGGGATCACGGGGGGCTGATGCTCCTCCCGCCGGAGACGCTGACCGGCACGCCTTTCACCGAGATCGCCGGTCCGCCGGAAACGGTGCTGGAGTTGGAGGTGACGCCCAACCGTCCCGATTGCCTGAGCATGATGGGCATTGCCCGCGAACTCGCCGCGTTATTGGGCAAACCGTTGCGCCGGCCCGAACCCGTCTTGAGGGACGGGGGGCGGGCGGTGGAGAGTTTGGTGTCGGTGTCGATTGAGGATCCCGCGGGTTGTCCGCGGTACACCGCCCGGGTAGTGTCCGATATTGCC
>JBAXWO010000033.1:0-12119 GCA_037128375.1 bacterium | reverse complement strand
CCCCCGAAGATACTCATTCCGAACCCCCTCGAAACCGCAAGACTTCGCACATCAACTTACCTGAAATTAGCTTCTGTGGTATTGTGCCTCATGCCAGAGGCCTAGTCAACAAAGAACCACTTTTTTGCTTTTTTTGCTTTTTTTCAAATTCCTTGCAAACCACGCGGCGAAGATCGGGAATCTCCGCCATGCCCCGAGCCCGCGTCGGGCCGACGCGGGCTACATGCGTGCGGATAGACGACGTGAACGGAACCATTTTTGCTGCCGCCCTACAAAGTCACCACTTTGGACACCGTCAGGCTCCCGCGGAAGACGCCACGCTCGCCGCCACCCTTCACATCCAAAGCGACCCGCTCCGCTCTCAATAGCTGCGCGGAGGACTCGAGGCCATAAAGAAAACCCACCAGCTGTTTCATGTCGGCCTCGACTTCCAGATCCACCCGGTACTCCTCGAAGTCCTTCTGCACGTTCGGATCACGCTGCTTGGTGGTGGAAAGAATGACGCCTGTGTCCGTGGCCTGCTTTTCAATTTCCGCCAGCATGGAGGCGACTTCCTCGGCGGTTGATCCGCGCCGCGGAATGGTGTTGCCCAACTCCTGATACTCGCTGACAGCCGCTTCCTTGGACGCGGGAGACAGTACTCGTAAATTCCGGGCGGCTTTTTGTTCCTGGATGACAATCGCCTCGTTAAGCTCCTGAAACCGGCCCCTGATGGGGCCCAGCACAACGCCCATCCCCATCAACACCACGAACACGACGGCCGCCATGAAAATCCACGGTTGTTGCCCTCGATGAACCAAGGATGCCAGCGATATCATGGTTGCCTCTTCTCCACGCCGCAGGTGATTTCAAACTCCACGCCGTCTTTACCTTTTGCGGTCCGCGTTGTCTTGACGTTCGCAAATCGGGGAGAGGACTCCAGAGCGCTTACAAATTGCCCCACATCCGCCCCGGACGGCGCCGTTCCCCGGCATACCATCCGTTCCGCTTCAACGATTTCAATGGCCGAGAATACCAGGTTGTCACCGGCCACGTCGTGGAGTTCCACAAGCAGTTTGGCGGGCATCATTTTGGTCTGCAGGCGGGCCGTCACGAGACTGACCTTCTCTCGCATACTGCCAACTTCCTCGGCAGCCTTCTCCGTGCTCTTGATCATCCGGTCGAGTTGCAGAAGATAAACCTCCCGGCGCTGGAGGCGGCTCTGCAGCCACAACGACAACAGCACCAGAATCGCCATGACCAGCACAACGGAGCCCGTCATCAATCTCGCCTTCACGACGAGAGCCTTGCGGAGGCTTACCGACTCCGGCATCAGGTTGATCTGGAGTCCTTCCGGCACCGCCGCCGCGCCCAGCAATCCTGTAACCGAGGTGTCCCGCAAATGGGGGGCATCGAGTGCCTCACCCGCTCCCATCGGGTTCTGCGTCACCGTCACACTGAGTCTAAGCGCCACCTGCAGCTGTTCTGCCAGGCCCTGGATCCACGCGGCGGCGCCGGAAAGCACCACCTGCCTGACTTCACCGGCGGTGTTCTCGGTCCTGAACGCCTCCAAGGCACGGGCTAATTCCTGGGCTAATTTCTCTCCCTGTTTCTGGGGATCGGTGGCCAGATCTCGGGCGCCAATGGGAATGCTGCGGCTGAACAGGGGAAGCCCCTTCTGCGCCACCATGAAGTCGCCATAGGTCGAATCCAAATCCAGATACGCCACCTGCCCGCCGTCCTCGCCCGTCCCATTGCCGGCATATTGAATGGCCCCCAACCAGCCGTCCGTGCTGACGGAAACGAGTTCCACGTCAAACCCGGCTTCCTCCAGCACGCGAACTCGTTGCCTCACCTGTCCAGACTGGGCAATAACGAGCATCACACGTGTGTAGCCCTCACGTTCTGAATCGATCAACCGGTAATCGTAGACGATCTCTTCCCGCGAATAGGGGGTCTGTCGCGCAATCTGAAGATCGATCATGTCAGCGATCTCACGCAGATCGCCGGACGGAAGATCGAACAGCCGTACATTCACCATCTGGCGCGGCAGGCAGGCGATGACCGGAATCCCTCTAATCCCCGGGACCCCGCAGGCTCTCAGCAGATCCGCACCCGACAATCCTTCAATCTCATCCGCCCGCTTCAAGACAAGCGTCGAAATGCTTGCCCCCCGGCCCGTATGCGTCACATGGGCCAACTTAAACCAGTCGCCCCCCATTTCAACGGCGACCCTGATTTTACCGGTCAGGAATGACTGCGGATCAATCTTCATGCCAGTACTCTATCCTGTTCTGTTTCCGGTTCCACACGAAAGCGACCCCCTGGGAACTTGAGGCGTGTCCTTGGCGTTCCCCCCGCGCATAGCCCCGAAAATGATCCGATGCAAACGTCACGAAACGCGAGACCCCATTAAACTGCCCACGTTCCTCTTCGGAGAGTCCACCCCGACTGCCGAAAGCTTCGGACAAGTCACGCGACGTTTTGAAGATGCCCCCACTCTCCCGGAAGTTTAGTACTTTCCTCACGCGTCTGTCAACCGCTCCGGCATCCGGCTTTCCGGCCACCCCCAGACTGAATAGCGACCTCAGTACGGCCCCGTCAGCCGTATTGATATTGATGCGGCTCCCTCCGTTGACCGTCACATGGTCGCGCAGTCGTTCAAACACCTCTGGAGTCATCCCTTTCACCCATAACAGTTCATGCACGGAGAGGAAGGGGCCGGGAGACAGCGCGGGGCTCGCCCAACCTGTCTCAGCGTCTGAAATCCCGGATTGCGTCCTATCCGGAACAGTCCTGGCGGATAGAATAGTCTGACTCAACCTGGCCGACTCCTCGGCCGTGACGCCGCCCGCCGTTTGCAGCAACGCAACCAGCAGTTCCGGTCGGGACGCATTCAGGTCGATCCTGCCCTGCTCATCCCGTACTCCGTAATTCGTTGCGAAGGATCCATCCGACCTCTCATAGACGTAGTAAACGGAGTAACGGCCTTCCCCGCACGCCACCTCGCGAAAATCCTTCGGGTTATCCCCCCAAGGCTCGCTGAAAGCATCCCACGAGTTAGTGTCCATTCGCAGCAGCGCCAGGCTCACTTCCACCCCGGCCCGGGCCGCATAGCCGGCAACAAGCCTGTCGCTCATGCGCCGGGCCAGTTCAACACGGGCCCCCACATAGGCTCCAACGGCCACGGACAATAGCCCCAGGAAGAATACGGTCCACAGCACAACAATCAATATACTGCCGTCTTTACCGGCGCGACAGCACCACCGTGCGCGAAGATTCAAGGTGCTCCCCGTTCTTATTGCTATCGATGACCATTTTGACAACTGCCGGCAGATTGGTCGGGTTGTTCCACTCCTCCAACCAGGACACCGGAGACGTACCGTCAGGACCTCTATCCCCAAAGGAGAACCTTACCTCGTCCAGCAAGGAAATCAGGGTCTCGCGACTCTCCACGGGCTGTTCCGGGGACGCGTATAGGGTGGTCACGCGATCCAAAGCATGACCGCTGGGTCCGATTTCGTATCGCACCACACCCGGACATTCGCCCCCCTCCACCCCCGCCTGTCGCTGCATAACCATGGGGATCTCGATCCAAGCGCGCTCACCGCGGAATCCTTTCAGCCGAAACGGCGCGGCGTTGTGAAGATCTTTTTGCATCACCTCAAGCGCCACAACGGATTCCCCATATCCACCCAGCTGCCGGGTCCGGTCGAATATCTTCAGTCCAGCCGCGAAGGCCCCGGCAACCACCACCGCGGCCGCCGCCACAATGGACGCCGCCACGATCAATTCCAGCAACGTGAAACCCCGGCGGTCTTTGGTCACCTTGCCGTCCCCTCTTCTACCGGCGACCACTGCGTAACCAGGGAATGGCGCCCGCCCTGCTGATTCGCCCTCCCCGCGGTTATGACCGCCTCGGTCATGGAGACCCCACCCGGCGTCAGGATACGTTGGCAGGTCACCGACCAGTCATAGCGAAAAGACAACCCCTCGCAGGAACCGGCGCCCGACGCCAATCCCCGCCGGTCCGGGCCGGCAGCCAAACTCAGTGCGGCGGCCTGCTCCTGAAGAATCTGGGTGGCCGCCAGCACATCCGTAGACCGATCCAGGGCGGTGACCGCCGAACTGTAAGCCCCCAACACGGCGGCCAGACCGGCAAATAGAATCACCGTCGCCACAAGCACCTCGATCAGCGTGAACCCTTGGGCCATTTTACCCTTATTGCCAGTTCCCGATATCATCCGCCGTGCCTTCCTTGCCGTCGCGCCCCACCGAATAGACATCAAAGCTTCCTGTCCGATGAACACCGGGACACTTGTACCGGTAGGCGTTCTTCCATGGATCGACCGCCTTCTTCTCGAGATAGGGCCCCTTTCCCGTTTCGGCCAGAAGGCTATCCAGGCCCTGCTCGGAGGCGGGATAGGCGCCGGTATCCAGGCGAAACAGTTTGAGCGCCGTGTCGATACTGCTCAGATCCCCGCGCACGATTTTTTCCTTGGCCTCGTCCGACCGGTTAATCAGACTGGGCGCCACCATCGCCGCCAGAGCGGCGATAATGATGACCACAATCATCAGTTCGATCAGGGTAAAACCGGTCTTGCTTGTCTTCAGGTTCATCGTTTGTTTCCTTCCACGTATTTCGCCCATGCTTTCTCCAACGGCGCCAGGCCCGGCACCTGGTCGGCATAGGCCGCTTTCAAGGCGTCCTCCACCTTCTTACCATCACGGAGGGCCCGACAAAAGCTCCCAAAACGTTCCCCCCCGAACTCCGAAATTAAAAACCCGACCACGCTGGCTGACTGACGGTAGTATCGCACCGCCCTCCCGCTGTCCGGCTCCCGTCGCACATCGAAATCAACCCACTCGGCAAAAGGCAGCCGACCGGTTCCCTGCGCATCCAACGCGAAAGGCAACGACGTGCGGCCATATTGTTCCCATTGGGCGAACCCCTCCGCCACCCACAGCGGAAGGCTCTCGGTGCCGATAAAATCATCCAGAATCAGGTGTGCCATCTCGTGGGGCAGCACCTCCTCCAAAAACCCCTTCCCGCCCTGATGGTATCCATCGATCTCCCGTCGGCGGGCATCCGCCTTCCCCGCCGCCCAGACTGGCGCACGGCAGGCCGCCGCGAAAGCCTGGGCGGAGGGATAAATCACGATCTTTACCCGTCGATCCCAGAGCCAGAACTCACCATACCGCGTGAACCCCAAATCGGCGGCGATCGTCTCGTAATGTTTTTCGGCCCGGGTCGCCACCTCACCGGCCTCCGTCGCGTCGACCGTATAGTGCACCAGAAAGTGTTTGGACTTCTCGATTTGCCAGCTTCCATCCTCTGCGCCAACAGCCCCAACCAGGCCTACCCCAATAAGTCCGACCACCCCCAGCGGTCGCAACAGAACCCGCCCCCCGGTAAGACGAAAATAACGGCTCATGCTCTGCACGGGAGGGACGATTGCCCCGTCATCCGCTGGATGTTCTCTTTTCAGTTGCGGCATCACCTGACCGCTTGCCCGATCTGGAAAATAGGCAACAGCATGGCGAAGATAATGAACCCGACGACGATTCCCACGACCAGGATCAATGCTGGCTCGAGCAGGGTGGTTACCAGCCTGAGGTCGCGATCCAACTCGCGCTGGTAGAATACCGCAACCTCCGTCAGCACCTCATCCAGCCGGCCGCTCTCCTCTCCCACAGCCACCATACTCGTCACAAAGGCCGGAATCACCGGTTGCCGCTTAAATCCCGCCGCCACCGTGGCCCCCTGCCTGACCGTTTCGTCGACCGCCGAGAGAACGGCGGCGCGCAACTGCCGGTTTGTCAGGGTGCGCCCGCCCAGATCCAGGGCGCGTTCCACGGGAATACCGGCGCGGATGAGCAGGGACAACGTCCTGGCAAAGCGCACGATATCGGTGTCCCGTGCAAATCGGCCGACCAGGGGAAGGCGCAGAACCGCACGATCCAAGGCCATCCGTCCGCCTTCAGTCGCCAGCCCTTGTCTTGCCACAAGCACCCCCGCGACAAGAGCGGCCACAATCCATCCCCAGTAGCCCGCGAAGACGTCACTGGCAGCAAGCACCACGCGCGTGGGCCAGGGCAGGGCACCGGCCATTCCCTCGAAAAGGTGCACAATACGCGGCAGGAAGAACGTCAGGATCACAAAAATACTCATCAGCCCGATCGTCAGCACCAGGGCGGGATAGGCCAGGGCCGTCACCACTCTCGACCTGAGTTCGTCATCGCTTTCGCGCGCCTCCGCGAGCCTCAACAGCACCTCCTCGAGCATGCCGGCAGACTCTCCCGACCTGACCATGTTGATGTACAAGTCTGGAAACAGGCGGGGATAATGATGCATCGTTTCCGACAGTGTTTCGCCGTCCCGCACCGCCCCCACCATCGCCATCAGCACGGACCGAAAGACCGGGTTGTCATTCTGCTGCTGGATCGTGGTCAGGGCCCGCAGGATGGGGACCCCGGCGCGCAGAAGCCCGGCCAACTGGCGGGTAAACACCGTCACTTCGCGCGACGCGATCCGTGCGCGTCCCACGATGGCATGGCCCTCCGAGGGCTGCCCCGCCGTCACCTCTTCAATCCACACGGGTATGTAACCCATGGACTCCAGACGGCTGACGGCGGCCGACTGGCTTTCCGCCGCAATCCGCCCATCCACGGTCTTTTCCGGCCCATTCTTGGCCTTGTAGGCAAAGGTTGGCATGGCTTAGGTGTGGGGCGCCTGACTGGCTTCCAGGTTGGTCAACGCATCAAACGTGACCCGGGTGACTTCGTCCACCGTGGTGACGCCCTGGGCGATCTTATCCCACCCGTCCCCCGCCAGTGTCTTCATGCCCAGGGCCACAGCCTTGAGGCGGATCTCGCGTGAGGAAGCGCGCTTCGTGATCAATTCCTGGATTTCCGGCCCGAGCATGAGGATTTCACTGATCGCCACGCGCCCGCGGTATCCGGTCTGGTTGCATTGGCGGCAGCCCCGTCCCCGGCTGCACTTCCTCCCCTGCACCTCAACCCATTCGCGGCACCCGTCGCACACCACACGGACCAGTCGTTGCGCCATGAACGCCCGGACGGTGGTGGAGATCAGGTAGGGATCGATTCCCATATCCAAAAGGCGGATGGCGGCACTGGCGGCATCGTTGGTGTGCAGCGTGCTGAAGACCAGGTGCCCGGTCAGGGAGGTCTGGATGGTGATCTCGGCGGTCTCCTTATCACGCACCTCGCCCACCATCATGACGTCCGGGTCGTGTCTCAGCATGCTGCGCAGGGCATGCGCGAAGGTCAAACCGATACGCGGGTTGACCTGCGTCTGCAGGATGCCCTTGAGTTCATATTCAACGGGATCCTCGATGGTGACGATCTTGCGATCACGGGTATTCAGCCTGCTCAGGCAGGCGTAAAGCGTTGTGCTTTTGCCGCTGCCGGTGGGGCCGGTCACAAAAACGATTCCGTGCGGCAACCGGATCAGGTCGGTGAGCTGCACAAGATGCTCCGGCGACAGGCCCAGTTGTTCCAGGCTGAACAGCATGGCGGTGGGCAGAATACGGATGACCACGTTCTCGCCGTGAATGCCCGGGACGACCGATACCCGCAGATCGAACTGTTCGCGTCCGATGCTCACCCGGGCTCGACCGTCCTGGGGAAGACGGCGTTCGACGATGTTCAGCCCCGCCATGAGCTTGATCCGCGAGATCAGCGCCGGATACAACGTCCCGATGTGACGCGACACGGGCGTATCGTAAAGCACACCGTCGATCCTCCGCCGGAGCACCATCTCATCGCGGTAGACCTCAAAATGGATATCCGTGGCCCGGTCGCTGATCGCCTGGTGCAGCAATTGATTGACCAGTTTGATCACCGAGGCGTCCTCGGCCTTGTGTTCAAGATCGTGGGAAGCTTCGGCGGTCTGCATTTCGCCATGTTCCGGATGATCCGCCAGGATACGTTCCACCGTCTCGGCTCCGACCCCGTAATAGAGCCGGATGGCCTCAAGGATGTCCGCCTCGCAGGCCAGCATCCGCTCAACCCGGTAACCGAGACTGCCCTCGATATCCTCCACGGCCGCCATGTCGAACGGGTTGGAAACGGCGATGGAGAGTACCCCGCCCTCAAGCTTCACCGGCACCACGCGGTAATGCGACACGAACCGCGCCGACAGGCTGGCCACAGCAATGGAATCGGGCGGCTGGTCGCGAAGCACCACGAATTTGGCGTTCTGATGGCGGGCCACCACGCGCAGTACACGGTCCTCGGCGGCCAGGCCCTGCCGGACAATAGTCCTGACCAGCGACTCGTTACGTTCGCGTGACAACCTGACCGCACGTTCGAATTGATCGGCGGAAAGAACCCCGTCCTCGATCAGCATGTCTCCGAGTTGAGGGGGCATAAGGTTCTCCGGGATTACGGCAATCGCCCGATCATATAGAACTCGCGTTCGTCCCGGTCATCGAATGCGCCATCAATGATCCGCGAGCAATCGTTGACCGTCACATCCGTGGGTACATACTGGCCCTTGCGGCCCGTGTAGGCCTCGGCCACAAAGCAGGGCTGCGTAAAATAGTTCTGGATCTTTCTGGCCCGCTCATAAAGCAGACGATCGGCGCGCGACAATTCGTCGATGCCGATAACCGCCACAATACGCCGCAGTTCGTCATACTTGGTCAGCATACGAACGGCTTCCTGGGCGACATTGAAGTGTTTCTGCCCAATGATGGCGGGATCGAGGTTGGAACTCGACGAGGCAAGCGGGTCGATGGCCGGATACAGCCCCAGCTGCGCCCGATCGCGCGACAGCACCAGCACCGAGTCCAAATAGCTGAAGATGGCCACCACGGCGGGATCCGTCAGGTCGTCCGCCGGCACATACACCGCCTCAAAGGCCGAAACAGAGCCCCCGATGCCGCTCTTGATACGTTCATGCACTTCACCCACTTCCGAACTGAGCGTCGGCTGATACCCGGTCTCGGACGGAACCCGCCCCATCAGGGTCGAGATCTCCGAACCGGCCTGGACGAACCGGAACATATTGTCGATGAACAGGAGAACATTCTTGCCCTGCGATTGCAACCATTCGGCCTGGGTGATGCCCGTTTTTACCACTTCAAACCGGGCGCCAGGCGGTTCGTCCATCTGGCCGAAAGCCATAATGACCTTCTTCAGGATCCCCTGGTGTTCGAACTCGAAAAACAGTTCGTTGCCTTCACGAATACGCTCACCGACCCCCGTGAAGACACTCACCCCATCATGCTCCTCCGCGACGTTGTGAATCAGCTCCTGGATCACCACGCTCTTGCCGCAACCGGCGCCGCCGAGAATACCGGTCTTGCTGCCTTTGACAACGGGGTACAGAAGGTCGATCATCTTGATTCCCGTTTCCATGACCTCCCGCTTGCTATCCGCCAGGCCGTCCATATTCACCCGGAGTTTGCCCGCATCCCGATGAATCGGCCAAAACTCCGTGGCATTGATGGGACCCCGCCCGTCGATGGGTTCCCCCATCACGTTGATGATCCGCCCGAACAGGGCGTCACCCACCGGCACCTTGAGCACATCGCCCGTGGACGTCGCCACGGCATTGCGCTGCAGGTTCAGGGTGGAGGACAAGGCCACGCAGCGCGCCGTGTTTCCTTCGAGATGCTCAGCCACCTCGAGCAACAGGAGCCGCCGGTCAAACGTCTTGACTTGAACGATCTCATGCAGGTCGGGCATGTCTTCGATCCGCGGAAACTTGACATCCACAACGGGTCCCTGGACCGCTGTTACTTTCCCCTTTTTCAGTTGCTCGGTCGCTGGTTCGCTCATAATCCCCTCCCTTGTGGGGTTCGATCACCCGGTTAGGCCACTTTACGACTTTTCTTCTTCCGCGACGAGAAGGACTCGCGCATGCCCTTGTCTACCATTTCATGCGCGGCGCGAAAGCACTGATGCTTGAGCTTCTTGTGCTCCTTCTGGAGTTTCTGCGTGCTCTCCTCAAGATGCATGGCACGCGCCGCAAATTCAGCCAGTTTGCTGTCCTCGAACACCTCGAACAGTTTCGAGGCCACCCACATTCCCGCCAGATATTCAACCATGTCCTTGAAGGCGGATTCCACCACCACCTTCCGGGCGGGCGCCACCCACCCCTTCAGCGCGACGTGACTGGCGATCTCCGACGCGGAGTCCTTGTCAAACAGGGCGCCGCAGGGCAACAGAGGAATGGTCTCGATGGTCTGTTGCGTAAAGGATATCGCGCGCGGATACACCAGCATGACCCGACCCATACGATGCTCCAGGACTTCCGCCGAGATATAATCGCGGATTTCCAACGCCTGTTCGAACCGCGTCTCCGAACTGACCCCCTGGAAGAACTTGAACGCCCGGCCGGCCTCAGAGAGTTTCATCGCCCCCTTTTCCCCGATGACAATGAATTTGATCTTGTCATCCGGCTGGGTGCCCTGCACGTCCTTGCCGGCTTCAATCACACCGGCGTTCAGACCGCCCATGAACCCGGAGTCTGAGGTGACCAGAACCACACCCGTCACATCCGACATCGGCCTCACGAAGGGGTTATCCACCTCCACCATATCGACGACCCGGAAAAAACCCGCAAAAGCATCCATAAACTCCGCGAACCGCTCTTTTTCACGTTCCAGCGTGTGATACTGGGAGGCGGCGATATTCTTGAGCGTCTGGATCAACTGAAGGAATTCGGCATTAAACCGCAAGTCTCTTCTAAGATGACTCAGCAACGCCATACGTTACCGCCCCGATGGATGCACCTCGCGCCTCCCGCGCCCGACAGTCAGGCGCCGCAACGGCTCAAGTGTGCTCACTTTTCAACTGATCAACAGCCTCCCGGAACCGGTTCCGGAGACTGCCATCGATTTCCAGGCTGCCCAGCTTGATCTTCATGCCTGCGATCAAGTCCGCGTTGATTGTTTCATGGACACCCAGGGAAACCTCAAACTTGGCGGCGATAATGCTCTGGATCCGCTTCTTGTGGGCCTCATCCAGTGGATGAGCACATTCCACTTCGATGGCCGGCGCGTCGACCGTAATACTGCTCGCATCCATCCCGTCCAACGCCGCCAGAAGTTCCTCGATAAAAGCATAATCCAGCCTCCGGCCCAGATCGGCACTGAACACCATCTCGTAGATCCTGCCGGCATGATCCATGGTGCGCGTCTCGGCTTCACGGGCCAGTTCCTGCTTGACTTTCTCCCTGTTGCGAACGGCATCGTCTACAATCCGGTCCCGCTCCTTCTTGGCCTCCTCAAGCATCGATTCGCGGCTCCTAACCAATTCTTTCTCCATCGCTTCCCGGGTGCGAACCAGCGCATCCTGGGCCTCGGCGTTCTTTCGTCTGAACTCCGCTTCATTCTCCTCTATCCGTTTACGAACCGCCTCCTCCTTCTTGCCCAACTCGCCCTCCGCTTCCCGGAGTTTGCCGGTGGCCTTCAGGGTATCACTCAACAGCAATTGCCGGATGCCGATGACCATCACCGCAAAAACAACCGCCTGCGCCAGAATCAGGTAGATCATTGTTCCCATATAACCCCTCTTACCTTCCTTGAACCCTGCATGCGCCCATTCATTTCAGAGACCTTTCCCCTATTGCCCGAACAGTTGAAACAGAACCAAAAGGGCGATCACGGCAATGGACTCCGCGAACACCAGGGCGATAATCATGGCCTGGAGAATCTTCGGGGCCGCGGACGGATTGCGACCCAAGGCCCGAATACTCGCGAAGCCGATAGACGCGATCACCGCCGACGGCCCCAGCACGGTCAAAAAAATGACCAGAAATATGGTGAAGTTCCTCATCGCCCTTTACGATCCGCGCGCTTCCCCTTTTACCGACCCCTTGCCGACCGTGGTCGCTTGCGCTTGCTGCTCAAGCAGAACCACACACTCCTCTCCCAGAAAACGAACCATCCCGCGTTTGATCGGAATGCGCGTATTCCAGTCCACCACAATTTCCCCCTCCTTCAATAAACTCACGATCGGGACATGATACGCCAGCAACTCAAACTCACCGGCATCCCCCGGAAGAAAGACGCTCTCCGCCTCCCCTTGAAACACAACGTGTTTCGGGTTGAGAATCCTCAGGGAAAACTTTGCCAATCGCTCCTCTCCCCCCTATACGGCCCTCT
>JBAXWO010000329.1:0-3753 GCA_037128375.1 bacterium | reverse complement strand
CACCAGAGGAACTGTGGGGGACTTTCTCACGGGAAAAATCTGTGACGGGTCTCGACTCTCCGTCGTATCCGCCTATTTCACCATCTACGCTTACGACGCCCTCAAAGAGGCCCTCAACCGCATTGACCACCTCGACTTTCTTTTTGGCGAACCGTCCTTCGTCAACCGTCTTGACCCGAAAAAGACAGAGAATAAGTCCTTCATCATCGAAACCGCCGGCCTCGAACTGGCCAACAAACTCCAACAGAAACGCGTCGCAAGGGAGTGTGCCGATTGGATCGAACGTAAGGTGGACATCAAGACGATCAGGCAAACCAATCTCCTTCATGGCAAGATGTACCACGTGGCGACCGGCGGCATCGAAGACGCGATCCTTGGTAGTTCCAATTTTACCGTGAGTGGGCTCGGCCTCGGTAACGGCAACAACAACATTGAATTGAACCTCATCGTTGATGGCAACCGTGACCGCCAGGAACTCAAACAGTGGTTCGATGAAGTCTGGAACCATGAGACGCTGGTCAAAGACGTGAAAGAGGATGTCCTGCTCTATCTCCGCAAACTGTATGCGAACCAGTCACCCCAGTTCATCTACTACCTGACACTGTTTCATCTGTTTCGCGATTACCTCGATGGCGCCCGTGATCTCGATGATAATCTCCGGCGCGTCGCGCTCCCCGATACCCACATCTGGCGCACGCTCTTTTCGTTCCAAAAGGACGGTGCCAAGGCGGCCATCAACAAGATTCTCGACTATAACGGTTGCATTCTGGCGGACAGCGTCGGCTTGGGCAAGACCTACACCGCCCTTGCCGTCATCAAGTATTTCGAGTTACGTAATGAACGCGTCCTGGTCCTTTGTCCAAAGAAGCTGAGCCGCAATTGGACCATCTTCCGCAATCCGAGCTCGCTTAATCCCTTTTCGGACGACAAGTTCAGGTATGATGTCCTTCATCACACCGACCTTTCGCGCGAATCAGGCGATGTAAACGGCATTCAACTGGATACCCTCAACTGGGGCGCTTACGACCTGGTGGTGATCGACGAATCCCACAACTTCCGGAACAACAAACTGGCCACTCAACGCCCGGGAGACATAACAGAACGCAGGAGTCGTTACCAGCGGCTCATGGACGATATCATCTCTGCAGGGGTCAAGACCAAGGTGTTGCTGCTCTCGGCCACGCCGGTGAACAATCAATTGGCCGACCTCCGTAATCAGATGTCCTTCATCGCTGGAGGCGATGTGGCGCGCAACGATGTTGCGGATGCCGCTTTTGCTGCAAAACTCGGCATTCCTTCTGTTCGGGATACGTCCCGACAGGCGCAGACGCATTTCACCAACTGGGCCAAGAAGCCCCCAGGTCAACGAAAGACCCGCGACCTCATCTCCGCCATCGGTGGCGATTTCTTCAAACTACTCGACGGGCTCAGCATCGCCCGATCGCGCAGTCAGGTGGTGTCCTACTATGCCGCCGAAATGAAACAACTCGGCGGATTCCCGCGGCGCCCGGCGCCGAAGGCCGTTCACGCCACCATCGACCTGGAACAGCGGTTTCTCTCCTTTGAGCAACTCAACAAGGAGATTAGCGCCGATACCCTCCGGCTTGCGCTCTATCATCCCACAAGCTTTCTTCGTGACGACCTGCCTGCAAACATTCGTGCCGCCTACGATGAGAAGATATTCGGCGGATTCACCCAGGAAGGCCGCGAGCGCATCCTCATCGCCATGATGAAGGTAAACTTTCTCAAGCGTCTCGAAAGTTCCGTGGACTCCTTCCGCCTCACTCTCCAACGCACTATCGCCAAAGTCGATCGGTTGGAGGAACGCATCACCGCTTTTGAGAAGCACCTGGATGAGAACCCTGAACTCGATTACGATACTCTCACCCCTGACCAATTCGAGGATCCGGATTTCGACGAGGAAGATTTCACCATCGGCGGCCGTCGTCGCATCCATCTCGGCCATCTCAAGTTGCCGGAATGGCTCAAGGCTGTTCGTAACGACCGTGCGCAACTCCAGTTTCTGGTGGAGAAAACGCAGTGCGTGACCCCAAAGCGTGACGGTAAGCTTGCCGAGTTGAGGCAGTTTATTGAAGACAAAGTTCGCCATCCCACCACCAACCGCGATGGCAAGGCCAACCGCAAGGTGCTGGTCTTCACCGCTTTTGCCGATACGGCCCGCTATCTCTATACGAACCTCGATCCCTGGGCACGCAAGGAACTCAAGATCCACACCGCTCTGGTGTGTGGCGACGGCGGCAACGCCGCATCATTGGGCCGCATGGATTACGACGATATCCTCACCAATTTCTCGCCGAGGGCCAAACGCCGCGCAGATCAGGCTCCTCGTTTTCCTAACCAGAGAGAGGAGATCGATCTTCTCATCGCCACCGACTGCATCAGCGAGGGACAGAACCTCCAGGATTGTGACCTCCTCATTAACTACGACATCCACTGGAATCCTGTGCGCATCATTCAGCGCTTTGGGCGTATCGACCGTATCGGCTCACGCAACGATTCCGTGCAACTCGTCAACTTTTGGCCTGTCAAGGACCTCGACCACTACCTTGGCCTCAAATTGCGTGTTGAAGCCCGCATGGCCCTCGTGGATTTGGCCGCCACCCAGACGGACAATCTCCTTGATCCCGGCCAACTTGAGGACCTCATCAAGGAGGATCTCCTCTTTCGCGACCGTCAACTCAAACGGTTCAAGGACGAGATTCTCGATCTGGAAGATCTGGACGACTCCGTTTCGCTCACCGACTTCTCCCTGGACGAGTTCCGGCTCGATCTCCTGCAATATCTCCAGGCAAACCGGGCCGCCCTCGAGGAGGCAGGGGAGGGGCTGTATGCCGTGGTGCCGCCCAAGTCGGATGTGCCGGCCAGTCGCCCCGGTGCACTATTCTGTCTGCGCCACCGCGCCGCTGCGCTGAAGTCCTCTGATGCCGCAGGTAAGCCTGCTGGCGGAGCCCAACTGAACCCTCTGGCGCCATACTATCTGCTCTATGTTCATGACGACGGAACCGTCCGGTTTACCTTTGCCCAGCCGAAGGAATCCATGCTGCTTTTGCGCGACCTTGCTGCCGGCGAACCGACTGCCTTCGAGAAACTCTGCGACTTGTTTGACAGGCGCACCAAGGACGGCGCTGACATGACGCATTATGACGGTTTGCTCAGGAAGGCGCTCGCCTCAATCGAGCACACCTTCCAAAGACGGGCCGCCGCCTCACTCTTGTCCAGCCGCGGCGCCTTGCTGCCGACGGCGCCCGAATCGCCCACTTCCAACGGTGGCGATTTCGACCTCGTCAGTTGGCTCGTCATCCTGCAACCCGAGTAACGCCATGCCCAGTACACCCATCGACCAACGCGAACTCATCGTCACCGCGCTCAAGGAGTTTGAGGGCCGCCCAGTTGCGGAAGCCGCCAAGAAACTCTTCGCCACCCTCGGCTACGTTTCCGATCGCCGCCTACCCATTGCGAACGCAAAACAGTTCTGCGAGCAACTCGATCCCGGTGCCAAACTAACCGACCGCGAACGCGAGACGTTGGACCAGACCACCTCACTCCATCTCCTGTTTCAACTCACGGGAGTGGAACTTGACGCTCACGGCGACTTGCTTGACGATCGCACCGCCGTCCAGGCCACCAAGATCGAGTCCTATCTCTTCTTCGCCGCCGAGTTGCCGGCGGGGCAATACACCCGCACTATCCTTTCAACGCTCGTTCGCGCTATCAACAAGCCACTTCCCATGC
>JBAXWO010000328.1:0-3753 GCA_037128375.1 bacterium | reverse complement strand
TCATCAGCAGGTTGCCCCCCTTGGCCACGCAATCCACCAGCGTGCGAATCAGCTCTTCGGGGCTGCGCCAGCTCTCCTCATCCCGGTTATACCCCCAGGAGCCGGAAAACGTCTGGCAGGCTTCCCACACCACCGGCTGGCCGTCCTTGATCAACTGCTTGCTGGGCTGGAACTGCTCGGGCGTAACGACATCGCCCACGCCGGGCAGGTCAAGCCGGTCGTCCACGATCACATCCGGCTGCAGTTCGCGCACCATTTTGATCAGCTTCTCGGACTCCCAGTCCGCCCGCCCCTTACCGTCCTCGCCGGGGTAGGAGAAATCGAACCACAGGATATCGATCTTGCCGAACTGGGTCAGCAGTTCCTTCACCTGCTGGCGCATGTACGCGGCGTATTTGCTTACATCGCGCTTCTTGGCCTTCTCCCGCGCCTCCTTGTCGTCCCGCTGCGGATGAATCTTATCGATCGGAAATTCCGGGTGATGCCAGTCTATCAGCGAATAATACAACCCCACCCGGATCCCTTCGGCGCGGAAGGCCTCCACCATCGGCCGCAGCAGGTCCTTGCCACACGGCGTGTTGGTCGCCTTGTAATCGGTATGCTTGGAGTCCCAGAGGCAGAAACCTTCATGGTGCTTGGTGGTGATGACGAAATACTTCATCCCCGCCTCCCGCGCCATACGCGCCCACTCCTTCGGGTTGTACAGGTCGGGATTAAAGTAGTCGAAGTACTTCTGGTACCCCTCGTCGGTAATCTTCTCCCAATTTCGAATCCACTCATGCCGGGCCAGCATGGAGTAGAGTCCCCAATGGATGAACATGCCAAACCGCGCCTGGGTAAACCAGGAGGTATCCCCCTTGCCATACGGAAGCGCCACATCCTTCTTTGCCACGATCTTCTTATTCTTTACCACGATCATCTCCTCTTATTCTTGAACCGGTTTCGATACTGTCAAAAGGCGGATATGCCGAAGCTCCACACTGATCTTCGCCCAGGCCGTGTCGATCTTCAGCGACTCCAAAGCCGGCACGCCGCTCAAACGGTCCCCGTTGGCCAGGAGAATCACAACCGTCTCCCGATCGGCATTAAACTCCATCCGCGCGATGGTTTTGAGCGGCACCCTGATCCTGCCGAGCGGGGAAACGATCTCGATTTCAGCGACGGCCGGCACACCCACAATACGGGAACCATCTTCCAGATCCACAACGACCGTGCCCCCCCCCGCCTGAATGGCGGATTTTTTTCCGGGTCGAACGCCGCAGAAAGCGGAGGTGAAACGGGGCAAGTTCACGGGGCCATCGTCCAGGGCCCAATCCCACAGCCCGTCCGTCCCCCAACACTCCAGCGGACCGCTTCGGGGCTTGAAAAACGCGACACCGATCGCCGTCACGGCCTCGCACTCCGCGAAGCCGGCCCCGGGATAGTTCTTACCAACCCCTGGCAGCGCGTTGTCCCGGCCCGCCAGGGTGTAGGAATTGCTGACGACGGCCTTGTCCGCGTTCATGCCGATCAACCCGCCCACAGGCAACCCCCCAGGCCCGGTCACGGTTCCCGTGGCAAAGCAATCGTTAATCGACCCGCCTCCCTGGTTCTGGGCAACCAGGCCGCCCGCACCGCGACGATACGAGTCCGACGCCCCGCCAAACGAACTGGCCACATTCCCGGAAGCATAACATCGCCGGATGAAACCGCCGTTATTGACCCCCACCAGACCGCCCGGATTCTCCTGTCCGGTCACCGTTCCGGTCGCGAAGCAATCGGAGATCGTGCCCCCGTTATTGGACCCCGCAAGGCCCCCAAGGTGATTGCCGACCCAAACCGGCCCGACCACCACGGCAGCGGAACAGTGCGACAGGAGCCCCTTGCTGTGTCCGCCCACGAGTCCGCCGAAAGTACCACTGCCGTAGACCTCTCCGAACACATAGGCATTGCTGACCGTGCCTTGATTCACGCCCACCAGAATACCGACATAATCGCAGCCTTTCACGAAAGCCTTGCGCACGGAGACATTCCGGATCAGGGCGCTCTCCCCCGTGCACCCGAACAGGGCTATATGGGTCGTGATCTGGCCGAACCGGTCGATTTTCAGGCCGTCAATCGCATGGCCCCGCCCATCAAAGGTGCCTGTGAACGGGTGCGCCGGATCGCCGACCGGACTAAACCCCTTGCCGCCGTCCCACGCCGCCGTCCCGGACGCATCGAGATCGTTGACCAGGACATAGCAGGCGGCCAGATCGTCTTTCATCCCCTGGAGTTGTTCCACCGTGCCAATCTGGTAAGGATCGGCTTCCGTGCCGGATCCCCTGCGGGAAGAACCATCATCCGCAAAGGCCGACAACGATGTGACGCCCAGCGCCAGCCATCCGCACAACCAGGCCAACCGCATTCCCCTGAACTCACTTATCATAATTATCCCTTTGAATGTGGAAGCCCGAGATATACAGAATCGGCAGCGATTGATCGACTATTATTCTGCCTCGCCTGAATAAATCTGAAGACAGCGCGTTCGATCATTAGGGCCGTTCCACGTCGGCGCCCTGTTGAAGTTTCGGCTTCAGCAGCCGCCACGGGCCAAGGTCGCGATGCAGGGTATAGCGGGCCTCGACGGCGGCCAGGACGCGGGCCGGAAAATAGTCGGTGGCGGCGGCAGGGTCAGACTGCATCAGGATCAGCTCAAACGCGCCCGCTTCCACGCGGCTCGCCAGCGGCGCGTCGTCCCAGCGGCCCGCTTTTGCCCGTTGCGTGAATTGGTAGGCATCCCACATGACCGGCCGGCCGGCGGCTATCATCAGCCCGGGGCTCTGACTCAAAACGGATCCCTCCTGCCGCAGTTCGACCACCACCAGGGCGCCCGCTTCCGCCTCTGAAGCCGACGGCGTGAAGCGGGTCGAACTCCCCGCCAGTTCCTGCTCGTAGGTGCGCGTAAAGACCGGCGCCGGCTCAACGGGCAGATACATCAGGATCTGGATGGCGACCAGCAGGGAGATCATCGACCCAGGTCGCCGCTCGCGCCGTGCATCCGCTGATGCGTCTACCCCGCGAAGCGTCGCGCCCTGGCCCATGCCGGCGAACCTCAGGGCGCCCACGCAGGCCACCGCGATTAGCTCCAGAAAATAGTTTTCATCGGCGCCGATCTTGCCTGCCAATATCATGCCGGCAAGCGCAAAGACGGCATACCACCAGAAGGCGTCACGTGCCCCTGCCCTCTGAACCAGAAACAGAACGAACCCGGCGGCGAGGATCGGGTGCCGGACCAGCACCTGACCGGTAAGCGTAGCCATCCCGGCGGGATCCCAGGGTAACTGGTTAAGCGTCCAGAGGTGTTGGGCGACATCGGTCGGGGACGAACCGAACAGCCACAGTCCTGAGGCGACTGCCAGTGCAAATCCGCCGATCCAGGCCAGCAGCGTACGCCACCCCCGACTGCCGCTCACCAGCAATCCGGCGGCGGCGGCCGCCATGAAGGTGGGCTTGGTCAGCAGCGCACCGCCAGCCAGAAACCCGGCAACGCCCGCCCGCCATCCACCCCCGGCGCATGAGAGTATCGCCACCGACGCCAGTGCCAGACCCAGTGCAGGCAAGTCCACTCTGGCGGTCGTCCCGTAACGAAGCACGGTGATCGAAAGCGCGAAGAGCAGCACGCCCATAAGTGAGGGGCGCATCTCTAATCCCAGGCAATCCCTCAGTGCAAATCGAGAACCTCCATCACCGTCCGGACCCGCGTCGGGCCGACGCGGGCTACCTGTAGCCGAC
>JBAXWO010000327.1:0-3756 GCA_037128375.1 bacterium | reverse complement strand
TTTAAGGCTTGAAATTGACCAGGAGCATAGTGGAACGGTTATCACCGGGCGATTGGTTTCGCCGAATGGAAAAATCTACACGATTTCCGCGGGGAGCCCCGATCTGACTTATCCGCCCACCCTCCATGAAACGGATGAAAAGGCCAAGACGTTCTATAACCAACGCGCAGATGCCTACGATAGATATTTGCACTTGACGTTTGAAACCTTCTGGGAGGATGAAACGACCATCCGGAACAAGATGATCGACACTCTTCAGCTTCAGCCCCATCACCGGGTTCTGGAAGTCAGCGCTGGAACGGGGCGAGACTCCGAACTCATCGCCAAACGGCTTGATTCGACGGGGGGGCTGTATTTACAAGACATCTCTCCAGTCATGCTCGAGAGGTGTATTGCGCGCCTGAAAAATGTCTCCGTTCCGGTTGAGTTTTCGCTATCGAATGGGTCTTGGCTCCCGTTTCCCGATCATTGTTTTGATGCCGTTTACCATTTCGGCGGTCTCGGCGAATTTTCGGATATCCCTCGCGCTTTGGCCGAGTTTGCCAGGGTGACGAAAGTCGGCGGGCGGGTGGTGTTCGGTGATGAAAGCATGCCCCCATGGTTGCGTGGCACTCGCTTTGCCCGGATCATGAACACCACGAATCCCCAGTTCGAGGCCGAATTACCGCTGCGGCACATTCCGGTTTGCGCACGCGAAGTGCGGGTGCGTTGGGTTATCGGCGGCGTTTTCTATTTGATCGACTTTGTTGTCGGTGAGGGAGAGCCTGCGGGGGACTTCAACTATGAGATTCCCGGGCCACGCGGCGGGACGCATCTGACGCGAGTCGACGGACAACTTGAAGGCGTCAAGGCTGAAACCAAGAATATCGCTCTTCAGGCAATCGCCAAGTCGGGCAAGAGCATGCACGCATGGCTGGATGCCGTGGTACGCGAAGCGGCGAGCAAAGAACTTGGCGATAAATGACATGCCGGAAGTCCGTAGCGCCTCCGGAAGCCGGAGAACATGGGTAAAGAAAGGACTCATCTTCGCCGCGAGTGGGCAATCCGGATGGATGAACAGTCATGCACAGGTACCCACCGTATGGCAAAAAGATCAGGATACTCTGCGCATTTTTTTTTCAACTCGCCCGCAACCCGGCTTGAGCTTGACGACGTTCCTTGACGTATCCGCTTCCGACCCCTCGCGCATCCTTTACGAGCATGATTGCCCAATCCTGGAACTCGGCAAGCCAGGAACCTTCGACGAACACGGAATTATGCCAAGTTGCATCGTTGAACACGGAGGGCGGATTTATCTTTATTACAGTGGATGGAGTCGTTGCGTAGGCGTTCCATACAACAACCTGACCGGATTGGCCGTCAGCGACGATGGTGAGAACTTTACTCGCGTCTGTGAAGGCCCCGTGCTTACCCGTACTCCCTTGGAACCCTTCTCTGCTACATCCCCGTTTGTCCTGAAGCACGATGGGCGCTGGCTGGCTTGGTACTGCTCAGGGATCGGGTGGCAGGAAATCGACGGCAAGATGGAACATCAGTACGACATAAAATTTGCCGATTCCGACGATGGTTTGTGGTGGCGGCAAGCCGCAAACGTCGTCCTCCGGTGCCGCGAAGAACAGGAGGCGCTGACCCGCCCTACCGTGATCGAACACGAAGGCAGGTTCCATATGTGGTTTTGCCATCGGGGAATGAAGGATTTTCGTGACGGCGCAACGAGCTATCACATTGGTTATGCTTCGTCCATCGATCTTGCCTCTTGGACGAGGGCCGATGAATTGGCCGGCATTGGCCTTTCAGCAAAGGGGTGGGATTCTCTTGCTCTTGCCTATCCCTATGTGATCAAGGTCGCTGGCAAGCTGATGATGTTCTACAACGGAAATGGGTTTGGCCAATCGGGATTCGGCTATGCGGAGTGGATGGGTTGATGGAACTTCCTGTCCTGCATACCCCGAGACTGACGCTTCGGCCCGTGGGACCAAGGGACGAAGATGCGCTTTGGCCCTACCTCTCCGATCCGGAAACTTGCCGCTACATGTCGTGGGAAGCCCATCGAACAAGGGCGGACACCCAGGCTTTTCTCAAGCGAGTCGAAGAGGACTGGCGTCTGGA
The DNA here is from genome assembly GCA_037128375.1 of bacterium. GTDB lineage: Bacteria > Verrucomicrobiota > Kiritimatiellia > CAIKKV01 > CAITUY01 > CAMBRF01. Next base: position 1,647 of record JBAXWO010000327.1, on the reverse strand, counting down.
ACGGGCGGCCACATGGAGCCTGGACTTCAATGGGAAACTGGTCGGTATCATTTCCCTCATTGCCATCCTGCGCAGTCACCGAGCACTAATTTATCATCGCGCCGAGTTGGCCTATTGGCTTGGCAAGGAATTCAGAGGCACCGGCCTGATGACCGAAGCCTGTCGGACGGTCATTGATTGCGCTTTCGACGAACTGGGCATTCACCGCTTGGTCGTTGGGCACTTTGATATCAATCATGACTCAAAGCGCCTGATTGAACGATTGGGGTTTCGCTATATCGGGAATGAACGCGATGCGTTCTGCAAGAATGGTGTTTGGCATACGATGAAATCATACGACCTATTGGCAAGCGACCCCCGCCCAACTGGTCAATTTGATAAATAACGCGCCATCCACAACAAAGGCTTGGGAAACAAGGTCTAAGTTTTCCGTAATCAACGCGTCGCCAATTCGCCGTGGCCCGTCACCATGGGGCCAGCAATAGTCATCGAGAACCAGCCAACCGCCCGGCGCGATCTTAGGCGCCCACTGGGCCACATCTGCGGCGACTGCGCGATAGTCATGGTTTCCATCGATATGCAGCAAGGCAATCCGGCCGCTCAAGGCGGTTACGCCAAACGCGCTTGAACGAACGCTTCCAGATTCGTAATGTGGCAGAGCCTGTGTAGCCGGCATTCGAAGAAAGTTGAATCGTCCATCGGCAACCGGGAGCAGATTGATGACGCAGGCCTGCGCGACCGTTTCCCAGTAGTCCCCATCGGATAGCTGCTGTACATGGAGCGGCGCGTCGTATTGAACCGCTTCCGCCGACAACCATGGATCGATCGCCACCATCGTGCCTATATCGAACTCGCGGGCAACAAGCGTCAGCCAGGCGGCAGACTTTCCGAAATAAGTGCCGATTTCAATTACATCCCCTCGCGGTGCGCTGGCCATAGCGCCAATCAGTGCCGCCAGTTTGACTTCACCGGACTGCCCCATGATGGCGTCAACGTAATGCAGCCATGCGGCCACATTCTGAGGCGCCACCTCACGTGCCTCTGCGCTGATCGCCTGCGCCAGACTCAACGCAACCTCGGCACGCTGCTCCAGATGGCTATAGCGTTCTATTTCCTGATGGAAAGGTAGTGCAAGCAATCTTGCCGCGACGATCCCTTCCCTTATCAGGGAGGCGATGACTCCATGAACAACGTTATTCGGACAGAAGATTCCATCAATGCCATGGGTAGTCACTACTCCACACAGACTTTCGGCAAAGTCGGCCTCATCTACCCTCGGCAAATGCAGCCAGAAGTCGCAACGTGAAGCGTTCGGATCATCAGTTAATGAAGATGCGCCGACGATTCTGGCACCAAAAATACGCGCCTGCTCGATGAATGGGATCGCATCGCTCATGCTGCTTGGAAAAACAAGCAGGACGCTCATTACTTCGCCGGCTTGACGATATACGCCGTCGGTTGCTGGGCAAACGGAAAAGTGTGCAGGGTAAATTCCGGAAGCAACTCGCGAACGGCCTGAGTTTCACCCGGGGCCGTTTCGTGATTGAAGTTGTCCAGAAGGAGGACGCCTCCCGGTGTCAGTCGAGGCCAGAATTCCTCAATGCAATGTCGCACGACCTTGTACAAACCACAATCAAGAAAGACCAT
>JBAXWO010000326.1:0-3757 GCA_037128375.1 bacterium | reverse complement strand
ACTGGGACAAGACGAGCGCCAACGACGTGGAAACGCGGATGTACGAGGTGTTGCCCACCGACCTGGCCGACGACCAGTACCCGACGTTTGCCTTTGTGAGCGACGGCGGGGCGCGGAGCAAGTGCTTCGACCTGTCTTATCCTGCCCATGAAATCGATCAGTTGCCGAACAAACAGGAGAGCCTGGAGTACGAGGCCATCAAACGCGATCCCACCCACAAGTGGTCACTGCGGCAGTATGACCGCTTGATGAACGGCTTTAACTCTTTCCACGAACAGGTCTACCAGACGGTCAAGGACCGCGTGAACGGCAAGAACGACATCATCGAGGAGGTCTGCAAATTCCTTTATCTGGAGTCGTTCCGCCTGAACCACGAGGGCGAGGCCCTGGCGTTCAAACACGAGGGGCAGACGCTGAACCTGGGCACCGTCTTCACGACGGCCTACGTACGTGAACATGAGAAGAAGGCGGTAGCCGAGATCCAGGCGGCTTTCGATCACTTCAAGGGGCATCCGGACTATGCCGTGACCGACGACGCCGGCGAGCGGCACCCCATCTTTGACCGCAACACCCATCTGCAACTCGAACAACCCCGGAATTACGTTACGTTGTTGGACCTGCTCCAGGATCTCGGTCCGGTCACCGACAACAAGGGGCGCACCGTGAACCCGAAGGGCACCCTGAAGGACGTCTCGAATGACGCCCTGGGCCGAGCCTTCGATGTGTTCCTGCGCGGCAATTTCGACTCCAAGGGCGGCTTGGGCATCTACCTGACCCCGGCCCCCGTCAAGGATGCCATCATGGAGATGGTGTTCCATGACATCAAGGAGGAGACCCCCGAAATCCTGACCGGCCGCCGCGCCGATGGCACCCCCATCTTCCGCGCCTGTGACCCCGCCGGCGGTTCGGCCGGTTTCCTGGTCAAGATGCTGGGCTACCTCGAGCGCGCGCTGTATGACCTGTCGAGCAAAGAGGTGAACAGCGACGCTGGCCGCGAGCGCCTGTTGCAGGACATCAAGGACCACAGTATTGTCGGCGCCGATGCGGCGCCCATGATGGTGACCCTGGCGCGCGTGAATATGGCGCTCATGGGGGCGCCAAAGGCCCATATCTTCTACACCCAGAACTCGCTCATTACGGACCAACTCAAGCCCTGCAGTTTCGATCTGGTGGTCACGAACCCACCTTTCGGCACGCCCAAGTTCACCAAGAACCAGGGCGAGGCCCGTAAACGGTACGAAGAGGAGATGGAGAAGATCCTGGTGCGGTTCCGGACCGATCTGGTCTCTACCGGCAAAACCAAGGAAAGCTACACCTATGAACCCACCGTGGCCGGCAAGGCCATGGGAGCCAAGCCGGACAACAAGGGCATCTGGAAGCCCGTCAAGCCGGCCAGCATTGACCCCGCCGTGCTCTTCATCGACCGTTGCCTGGAGTTGCTCAAGCCCGGCGGCCGCCTGCTGATCATCCTGCCTGACGGCGTGTTGTGCAATTCGGGCGACCGCTATGTGCGCGAGTACATCATGGGCAAGAAGGACGAAAAGACCGGCGAATTCCACGGCGGCAAAGCCATCGTCAAGGCCGTGATCAGCCTGCCCGCGGATGCCTTCAAACTCTCCGGCACAGGCGCCAAGACGAGCATCCTGTATCTCCAGAAACGGCATGCCCGGACCGACGATGCGGAGCACTTCCAGGACGAACCCCAGACGGACGTGTTCATGGCCGTGGCCGATACCCTCGGCTACGAGGTCAAGAACAACGTCGAGGACTACTCCAAGGGGCTGGCGAATGACCTGGCCCTGATCACGGGAGCCTACGTGAGGGGCGAGTAATGGCTGTCCAAGTCAGAGTCAAACTAAGCCGCTTGCGCCACAGGCTGGACGCGATGTATTACCATCCGCGTTTTCTTGCCAATGAGGAACGCTTAACCCGTTCTGGCACGGCCCGTCGTCAAGTCCGCGAACTCGTCAGCGGGGGGCGTCGGGCTGTCTACTTTGGAACAACCACACACGAACGTGAATCAGCGCCTTCGACTTGGGTGCCCTTCCTGACTGCGGATGATCTGGGCGACGATGGGTTCTATCTGGATCAGTCGCCACGACGCCTGGTCTCGCCAGAGTTCGCGGCTCGGTATCCCAACGGATGGCTGCGGCCCAACGAGATTCTGGTAAAGGTTAAGGGCCCCAACCAAATCGCCGCCTATAACCCAGCCACCTCCCAGTTCAGGACGCTCGTGAGTGGAACATTATGGGGCGCGTTGGTTCGGAATAATGTTGTCGATGCCCACTTCCTGCTAACCGCGCTCTCGTGCCCGTACGCCGCCATGGCGAGGGAACGTCTGCGGACGAATACGAACGTCGAATTTCTGGCTGCCGAGGATCTCCTGGCGCTTGAACTGCCCTATCTCAACGAAACAAGGGCTCAGACGTATATCGGCGACAAGGTGCGCCAAGCCGAACGCCTTCGCGAATGCGCGCGGCTGCGAGAGGCAAAGATTGATGACCACTTTCGAGTGCTGACTTCTTCTTTGCCCCCCCCGCGAAAGGCATGGACGGTCGGGGCTAGTATTGTCGAATCGTACAGACTGAACGCAGGGCACTACGACGCCATGGTGTTGGGCATGCTGGACAACGCCGCGAAGATCAGCAACTTAGTGCCTCTGGGCGACATTGTGGGTGATCGTGGCATCAAGGGCGGCGCCACCCCGCTGGGGGCCGACTATCCAAACGAAGGAGTCTTCTTTGTGCGGGTTCAGAATGTCAGGCCATATCGCCTTGACCTCGGGGACTCCGCATATATAGATGCCGAGACCGACAAGATACTGAAGCGAAGTCGCTGTGCTAACGGAGACATCATCCTGGGCATTACCGGGTACCCCGGCACAGCATCCTTGGTGATGGATGAAGATCTTCCGGTCAACATTAACCAGCATTCTGTTCGCTTCAACACGGACGGATCTCTCACGCCAGAGTATGTCACTGCCGCCATCAACAGCGCCTTTGTCCAGAAGCAGGTTGACCGGCTTGCAATCGGAGGAACGCGGGATGCCCTCGACTACCCTTCGGTGCGGAACCTGCAAATCCCAGTCCTGGGGGATGCAATTGTTCAGGAGGTGACAAAGTGTGTCAGTGTGGCAAATGCGGCGGTGCGGGCATCATCACGCCTCACCACCGCCGCCAAGCACCTGGTCGAAGTCTTGATTGACGGCAAAGTGACCGAGACCGATCTCGTGCAGGCGCAAGAGGCACTGGAGCGCCATGACCGCGGCCCGGAGCGGGCACTGCTTGCGCGCCTGACCGCTCAGGGGATGGATGTTCCGGACGCCAAGCCGCTCTTCCCTGACTTGGACAAACTGTATGCGTTGCTGGATCAGGACGACGGCGAGAGTCCGGGCGGCGACGCGCAGGGGACATAAAAGAGACCCATGAACCAGGAACAGATAGCCAGACTAAAGCACCTGAAGCTCATCCCTGAGATCGGGGAGGGGATGGAAGACCTCTTCTTTTGGCTTGAGAAGGAAGAACTGGTTCAGCCGGCCTCCACCTACGAGCGGCCGATGAAAATCGAGAATCCGATGCTAGCCCCGGAGAGCATCGTCGCCTTCACGACCTTGGCTGTGCCCACCTCACGGGCTCAAGCCTTGACGGCCACTCAACGTGATGCGCGGGTCAAAGACTGGCGGCAGAAGAACCCGGAGGCCGGTCCGAAGGTGACGGCCAATGCCAAGGCCACCCACGGCAGTCGCCCGGCCTGAATC
>JBAXWO010000325.1:0-3769 GCA_037128375.1 bacterium | reverse complement strand
GCCGTCACTCAACAATCCACGCTCCGCCCTCCCCCATATTCGGAACCGCCGCTTTTAGTCGTTGTCGGTTGAATTTTTCGGCAGGTTACTGTACAGTGCCGCGTCACCAATGGGGGATGGGTACACGGGGAACAAACTTGCAGGCGGGTGGTTACCATGTTTGAGATGAAATTTAATCCTGGATACAACACGTTCGATTACGATTCGTATACGACGCATTTGGAGAACCCTCGGGAACCCGAGCTGTTCCGTAATGCCTTTCCGTACGATGAGGTGCCGCGGATCGGGTTCAATCACCGGCTCGTTCCGATGAAGATGCCGAAGGATATCTGGATCACCGATACGACGTTCCGGGACGGCCAACAGGCCATGCCCCCGTATACGGTCAAGCAGGTGGTGGACATATACAAGCTCCTGCACCGGCTGGGCGGGCCCAAGGGATTGGTGCGTCAATGTGAATTCTTCCTTTACACCAAGAAGGATCAGAAGGCCGTCGAAGAGATTCAGGCGTTGGGGTACAAATTTCCCGAGGTAACAGGATGGGTTCGGGCACGCCGTAAGGATTTGGAACTCGCCAAGAAGTTGGGACTCAAGGAAACCGGTATCCTGACGTCCTGCTCTGATTATCACATCTATCTCAAGCTCAAGATGACGCGTCGACAGGCCTTGAGGGAGTACCTGCGGGTCGTTCGGGAAGCGCTGGAAGTGGGGATCATCCCTCGCTGTCATTTCGAGGACGCCACGCGTGCCGACTATTACGGGTTTGTGGTGCCCTTTGCGCATGAGTTGATGAAACTGGCTGAGGAAAGCAAGTCGGTCATCAAGATCCGCATTTGCGATACGATGGGGCTGGGGGTTCCGTATCCCGGCTGCGCCATGCCACGTTCGGTGCCGGGCCTGATTTACGGGCTTCAGTACTATGCGGGCTTTCCCAGTGAATGGCTCGAGTGGCATGGTCATAATGACCTGTACCTGGTAACGGCCAATGCCGTGGCCGCGTGGTTGTACGGTTGTTCGGCGGCCAACGGGACCTTGTTGGGGATTGGCGAACGGACCGGCAATCCGCCCGTGGAGGGGATGGTCATCAATTATCTGCAGTTGCGGGGTAACGACTGCGGCATCGATACGACCGTCATCACCGAAATCGCCGATTATTTCGAGAACGAACTGAAAGTGAAGATTCCGAGTAATCAACCTCTGATCGGGAGTAGTTTTAACACCACGCGCGCCGGTATTCATGCCGATGGTCTCCTGAAGAACGAGGAAATTTACAACGTGTTCAATACCGAAAAGCTGTTGAACCGGCCCGTGGAGTTGGCGGTGACCGATAAGAGCGGAGCCGCTGGCGTGGCGCTATGGCTGAAGAAACGTTTCAAAAAAGCCAGCACGCCGATTACCAAGAATGATGCGGGCGTTCAAAAGATCTTTGATTGGATGATGACGCAATACGATGCGGGGCGAACCACGGCCATCACGGATGATGAGCTCCTGGATCAGGCGAAGCTCCATCTGGCTTCCTGGATCAAAGAGAACGGTTATGAAGTTTGAGATTGTGACGTTTGGGTCCCCTGTGCTCCGCGTCAAGGCCACCCCGGTTTCGGATGTGACGGCCGACTTCAAGCGGTTGGCGGATGACATGATGGAAACCATGTACGGCGCGGAGGGCGTGGGGTTGGCGGCACAACAGGTTGGAAGGGCTGTCTCCCTGTGCGTCATCGATGTGCCCCCTGAACTCGATGTGGACCAGGAGGGGGGTGAACGAAGTAACCCCGATATTCCGATGCCGCTGGTGATGTTCAATCCGCGAATCAAGGAAAGGGGCGGGCCGCAGCAGAGGCGGGATGAGGGTTGCTTGAGTTTTCCCGGCATTCACACCGGCGTGCAGCGTGCCGCGGAGGTCACGGTTTTCTTTATCGACTGGAAAGGCGTTCCGAAAACCCTGCATTGTCGCGGCCTGCTGGCCCGCGCCGTGCAGCATGAACTCGATCACCTGGATGGAGTGCTGCTTGTCGATCGCATGTCGGCGGTCAAAAAGATCAGCCTGGCGGGGCAGTTGAAGCGCCTTCGTCAGGAGTCGGAGATGCGGTCGCCGAAGACGCCGTCTCTGTAGGGGGCGGTTCGTCCGCCAGAGGTTTTCCCCGTTTCAGGAATTCCTTCGCCAGTTGGCGGTAGGACTCGGCCCCGGGGGATTTTCCGTCGTAAAGAATCACGGGCAAGCCGTGGCTCGGGGCCTCGCTGATCCGGATGTTGCGGGAGATCATGGTGTTGAAGACCTTGTTCCCGAAATGCCCTCTGACTTCTTTCACAACCTGCTGGGCAAGATTGGTGCGGGGATCGTACATGGTCATGACGATGCCCTCCAACTCCAGGGCGGGATTGGCGCCGGATTGCTGGATCTGATTGATCAGGCGCGTCATTACGCTCAAACCTTCCAGCGCGTAGTACTCGCACTGAAGGGGAATCAGGACGGACTGCACGGCGGTCATGACATTCATGGTGAGAATGCCGAGGGAAGGGGGGCAGTCGACCAGGACATAGTCGTACTGCTGCAAGGCGAGCAGCGGATCGAGGGATTCCTTGAAACGGTGGAGATAACGGTCCACCCGGGCAATCTCGATCTCGGCTCCGGCCAGATCCACCTCCGAAGGGACGATGAACAAGCGCTCCATCCCAGTGGCCTGCACTTTTTCGATCAGGCGCCCATGCCCCAACAACACTTCATAGATGCTGCTTCCGGGCTGAGGGGCGATTCCCAGGCCGCTTGTCGCATTGGCCTGCGGGTCGAGGTCAATCAAAAGAACCCGGTGGCGGCGCTCGGCGAGGCAGGCTGCCAGGTTAATGGCGGTCGTCGTCTTGCCTACCCCGCCCTTTTGATTGGCCAGTGCTATGACTCGATTCTGCATGCGGGGCTCAGGGGATAATGCCGGACTTCCGGGCATAGGCGAAAATGCCGCCCGCCTCCACGACGGGCGCGACGGCTCCGAGGGGCTTCAGGCTGTAGGACTGCCCCGTCTTTCGGTGAGAGATCAGTGATCCCCCGACATCGATTTCAACCTCGTCGCCGGTTGCAAACAGGTCGCACAGCCGCTGCGTGGACTCGAAGGGGTATAATTCCCCCGTCGCGATGGCGTTCCGAAAAAAGATCCGGGCATAGGACTCCGCCACAACGGCCTTGATGCCAGCCGCCCCGAGCGCGATAGGGGCATGTTCACGCGAGGAGCCGCAACCGAAATTGCGTCCCGCGATGACCACGGCATACTCCGATTGCGTGGCGGTAGGCGCGACAAACGGGGGATACCCGTCAGGGAGGCCGCAGAGTGCGTAGGATCCAAGTTTTGCGTATTCCTCGGGAATGGTCGGGACCAGGTTCAGATACTGGGCCGGTATGATCTGGTCCGTGTCGATGTCGTCACGGACCACGAATACTTTACCTATAATCGTTTTCATTTCTGTTCACCTGTTTACATGAAGTCCCGCGGATCCGTGATGTGTCCGGTAAGAGCCGACGCGGCGACCGTCATCGGCGAGGCGAGATAAATGCGCGACTGTTTGGAGCCCATCCGGCCCAGGAAGTTCCGGTTGGTGGTGCTGATCACCGCCTCGCTCCCATGTGTGCGGCCATACGTGTCGACGGGGCCGCCCAGACAGGCTGCGCATGACGGCGGAGCGATGTCCTCGCAGCCGGCGTCGGCGAAAAGTTGCACCAGGGACTTCCCGCCCACCTGCTCGAGAAACAATGCTTCGGCGACTTCGGTCGTGGCAGGCACGA
>JBAXWO010000324.1:0-3769 GCA_037128375.1 bacterium | reverse complement strand
GGATACCCAACTCATAATCCTTGCAGAGCGGCAAAAGGTCGCGTTCAAGTCGACGCTCCAACACATTGTAGTGACTCTGAAGAGACACCATAAAAGAAAAATCACGTTCATGGACAGCCCGGCCGACGGCCTGAAGTTGTTCGTGGTCATAGTTTGAACATCCGACCCAGCGTATCTTGCCCTCCCTAATTAGTTTTTCCAGCGCGGAGAGTGTATCGTGTATAGGAACAGAATTGTCGAAAGCATGTAGTTGCAGGAGGTCCAAACGGTCGATGTTGAGAGCCGCCAGTGAGCTATCGACACTTTTTCGAATCACCGCTTCATTGAGCGAAACGGTTGCCACGCCGAACTGGCCCGACGCATTGGCAGCTGGCGTCAGTCCGACTTTCGATGCGATGACGAAGGAGTCGCGACGCCCCCTGATCGCAACACCGATGAACGATTCCGACAGGGTGTTACCGTACATGGGGGCGGTATCAATAAAGTTGACCCCAAAGTCCTGCGCTTTGTGGATGATACGGCAGGTCTGCTGTTGATCGCACAGGTTGCCAAAATGCAGTCCGCCAATCCCGACGACCGACACCGAGAGATCCGACTTGCCGAGTTGCCTATGCCGCATTCCTGAGTCCTATCACTTGGGTGAGAACCGAATCTCTAAGTTGAGGCGCGTAATGTCCGAAGAGGTCACGTCTTCGCTGTGCAGCGTCCGCGCTTGATAGGCGATCGCCTCGCCTACGCGCAAGTCCGGTCGGAACAGATCCAAGTCCGTAAGTTCCCCGGCGAACCGCGGTTCATGAGCGAAAAACTTTCCCTCGATCATTTTCCGTGGGTAGTCCCTCAGATGGGATCCTCTCGCGATAAGCAGTGTTTCGTGCGAGGAACGTCCGATTACGGGAATCCAGAAAGAAACAACTCCTTTGGCTTTGCCCCAGTCCTTACAGCATAGCGGGTACCCATCGCCCACCGCTGGTCGAATCAAGCGGAACCCCACATCGCCCCATCCATCATCCCAGACTTTCCATCGAGTAACACCGATCATGGAGAGAAACTCACGCATAGGAGCGTTGATTATGGTATCCCGAATCTTCGGATCCGGGTACATGTACCGGTGCTTTGAGGCAAGCGCCGCACGATGTTCTTCCGGCAACTCGCGACACCAGATATGGTACATTTCCAAGGGCCGCGAGGCTTCCTTACCCTCCATCCACGGCGAGAGCAAGCGGTAGACCCATTCTTTCGCAAACTTCTCTATCAAGGCTTGCTGTTCCTTCGTAAACAATGGAACGATCGCAACGCCTATCTTCGCGAACTCGAATGCCGGAGATTCGCAATCAATACTCTGTTTTCTCACGCACGATTCCTCCTGCTTAATCGGGCCAAGAGCCAGCACCGGTCCGTCAAGGCACATGCCTGCGAATAAGCGTCCAGTCGTTTCATGTCCAGTTTCGCTTGTCTCACAAGAGCGTTGCTCTCACAGGGACGATACCTCACATAGAGGGACCAACATATTCTGCAAGAACTCCTGCCGTGTCAGCAATGGGGCGGAGTCTTCATTTGGTCGACCAAACTTCACCTGCGGATTCACGCGATGATGGGAACTAATCCGTACATTACAGAAGACGGGCCCTTCCGTCTGCAATACCTGCCGAATCCGATCCTGAATCTCACTGTTTCGGATAATCTCCACTGTCTGGAAGCCGTATGCTGTGGCCACCTTCAAAAAGTCCGGGAAAGCGAGTCCGCCATCCACCGTCGACGCTTCATACCGGGAATCCAGCCATTGCTCCTGCGTCTGTTGGATCATGCTATAACCGCCGTTGTCGATCAAGAATATCTTGATGGGCAGCTTATGCCGAATCACGGTCGCCAGTTCCTGAATATTCATTTGCAAGCTACCGTCGCCAGTCACGCAAATCACTTCCCCACGATTGCGGGCAAACGAGATCCCGATGCTGGCGGGCAAAGCCCAACCCATCGCCGTGTTGTTGAAGTCGTGAAACAGGCGCTGCCGTGCTTTGAAATCGTAGGCCTGCATCATCCATGCCACCGTGCATCCTGTATCGATCACAAGTGTGGCATCATCCGCGCATTCCCGGGCCAAGGCCTTGACCCATACGTAAGGATTGACATCCACCTCGGAATCGTACGAGGAAGGACAGATCGGATAGCGGGTCTTCCAGTCCCGGATCCGTCCCAGCCAGCGTGAGATGTCCGGACGAGTTCGGCTGGAGCCTCGGCGCCGCAGGGCGGAAATGAAGACTTGTGCGTCCGCATTGCAGAGCCTGTCGATCTGTAGCCCAAACAACGGGAACTTGCGAAGTTCGCAGGAATCGATATCTACCACGAATTTCCTGGCACCCCGGGCAAATGTTGCGGCAGGGCTCCCGGTCGCCTTGGTGTCGAGTCGTGAGCCAATGGCCAATATGAAGTCGGCATTCTGGACTGCAAAATTCGCATAGCGCGTCCCATGCGTGCCGAACGTTCCAATGCAGAGCGGGTGGTCGGATGGGATCAGATCGGCCGCCGCCCATGTGGGCGCCACGGGTATGCCGAGAGCCTCCACCAGTTCCCGCCATTCGTGCTCCGCTCCAGCAAGATGGATCCCCCAACCCGGAATCATGACCGGCCGCTCCGCGTGCGCCAGCAAGTCAAGGCACGCATCGATGTCCTCGTCTGACGGGCGGCTAATCGTGCCGACCGCCTCGGGAACAAACGACTCCATGGCGGAGGGATCGACCTCCGCCCGTTGCAGGTTGTCGGGAATGTCGATGAGCACCGGTCCCGGCCGACCGGTTCGGGCAATATGGACCGCCTTTTCCAACTCGAAGCGAATCCGTTCCGGGCGATCGAGCAAAACCGAGTACTTGGTGACCGGCTGAAAGATCGGCACCGTGTCGGTTTCCTGAAACCCGATCTGTCGCACGCCGCTGGATCCTTTCATCCGAAACGTTGAAACCTGCCCCGTGAGATAGAGGACGGGAATCGAGTCATAGAAGGCGGAACATACTCCGGTTAGGAGGTTCGTCGCGCCCGGCCCGCTGGTGGCGATCGCCACGCCGAGATGGCCGCTGGCCCGGGCATAACCGTCGGCCGCCATGGCCCCCGCCTGCTCGTGCTGCGGACACACGTAATCGATATCCGGATGCCGTGCGATGGAATCGATCAGATGCACCGATGCGCCGCCGGTTACGACGAAGGCGTATCGTATGTTCTGCTGTGCTAAAAAATCCGCTACATAGTCGGAAAGTTTCATGACAGATGATTCCTTCTGATTTCGTTTACGCCCATGGCATCTCCGACTTGTGGCTGACAAAGAGCGTTCCTTCATGATGGCTCAAAGGCATATCGTCCCTATTCGCCACGCGCTGCCAGTTGATCTTCTGTGAGAACATATGCAATTTTAAATCCGTCAGATGCTCGAAGACAGCGTACGCATTGGCCTTGTCATGCACGCTGATGAGTCCGTCCATGTGCGCCCAGTCTTCGGCCAGCGTGCTGGTGATGATTTGTTGTTCGTGCCCCTCTGCGTCGAGTTTAAGCAGATCGACGCCGGCGACCAGCGAGCGGAACGATACGGTTTTGACAGGGAATCTCTGCAATTCCCCGTATGGCGCAGCCTTGGATCCTGCCAGATGACTGCCGGTTGTGTTTCCGAGCACGCGCACAAACTCCGTCTGTCCGTCCGTGCTGGACACCGCCATCTGAAGCGCCGTGACACGGGCGGCGTCATTCAAGCGCAGGTTCCGAGTCAATAGGTCATAATGCGTGG
>JBAXWO010000323.1:0-3781 GCA_037128375.1 bacterium | reverse complement strand
GGATTCGACCGGGCACATCCTGTCGGCTTCCGAAGCCCCCCCGAATGTGTCCCCGGCGCTGCGCGCGCGTCTGATCGAGGAGCGGGGTGAAGTGAATTTCCTGCTGGTGGCGGCGGGGGAGTCCGGCACCGCGGGGCCGCTCTTCCTGTACCAGCGCGACATCCGGGAGCTTCAACTGGCCAACGCCGCGATCCGGGCCGGAATCAACATCCTGCTCCGGATGGCCGGCCTGAACGCGTCCGACCTGGGCGAAGTGCTGCTGGCCGGGGCCTTCGGAAATTTCATCCGCCGCAATCACGCCCGCCGGATCGGCATGCTGCCGCCGGTCCCTTGCGGGCGCATCCGGTTCGTCGGCAATACGGCCTCGTTCGGCGCCAAACGCGCCCTCCTTTCGACGCAGGAAAAGGCGTACGCCAACCGGATCCTGGGCATGACCCGCCACGTGGATCTGTCGCTCGACCCCGAATTCCAGATGGAATTCAGCTCCGCCCTGCTCTTCCCGGAACAGGATCTCGACGAGTGCGGGGACTAGCCCCGGTCAAAACGTGGCGCCAAAGGCGATGACGGCCCCAATGTCCTTGGCCACCTTTTGCACCAGCGCCTCGGACGCCGGCTGGTTCAGTTTGAAGATGGCCAGGGACTGATCGCTAGGCGCATGGTGTGAATGCCGGACGTCCTCGATATTCAGTTTGGCTTCCGCCAACGCCGCCCCGATGTGCCCGACCACGCCGGGCCGATCCTTATACTGGAAACACACCACGTGGCCCGTCGGCTCGAAGTAGAGCTTGTCGAATTCGTTGATGCGCGAAATCATGATGGTCCCTTCCGCCACCGTGCCGCGCACGCTGACCTGACGCAGGTTGGACGCGTCGAGGTTACCCGTCAGATCCACCGTAATGGAATTGGCGAACCCCTTGCGGGCATCCGTCTCGCGTTTACGGTACTCAATACCCCGGTCCCCCAGGAATTTCACGGCGGCCTTGGAATCCAGCGACCGGTCCAACTCGGGCCACAACGCCGCGACGACCGGCACGATCAACCAGTCGCTGAACGGCTTTAACTGTCCATAACAGCTCGTCTCGATCTGCTTGAGATTGACGTCCTTGCCGAGCATGTGCCGGGAAACACGCGCCAGCGTGTTGGCCAGCAAGCAGTAGGTCTCGTCCAACCCCTCGGGGATGTCGCGGTTGACAATGTAGGAGGTCACCCCCTTATCATCGAACTCAATCAACTGTTCCGCCGACCGCCGGGCGGCCTTGGCGTTGGCCTCCTTGGTGCTGGCCCCGAGATGCGGCACCATGATGTCGGCAATATCCGCCACACTCTTGGGCCCCGGCTCGTCTTTGGGGAAAACATCGTTCAGGAACCGCAAACCCTTGTCCGCCTTGATGGCGCGCAGGGCAGCCTCGTCGATCACCCCGGCGCGGGCGCAGTTGATGATGGCCGCCCCTTTTTTCATCAGCCCCAGCAGTTTGGCGCCGACCAGCTTCTTGGTTTCGGCCGTTTCGGGCAGATGGAGCGTGACATAGTCGGACTTGGCGAACAGGGTTTCCAGATCCACCAACTCCACATTCGCCTCGGCGGCGCGCTCGGCGGAAATCATGGGATCGTAGCCCAGGAACGTGCAGTCGAATCCGGATAACCGCTTGGCGACCAGGCGCCCGATGTTGCCCAACCCGACGATCCCCACCGTTTTCCCGGAAATCTCGCGCCCCATGAAGGCCTTCTTTTCCCACTCGCCCGCGCGGCAGGAGGCGTCGGCCTTGATCAGGTGGCGGGCGTCCGCCAGCATCAGCGCCACGACCTCCTCCGCCACGGCATTGGAATTGGCGCCGGGCGTGTTCATGACGTCCACGCCCTTCTTGCGGGCATGCTTGGTGTCGATGGTATTGAAGCCCGCTCCCGCCCGGATAACAACCTTGAGGCTGGGCAGGGAATCGATGAGGGCGGCGGTCACTGGCTCGCTGCGCACGATCAAGGCATAGGCGTCCGGATGCCGGCCGCACAACGCCGCCACATCGCCGGCATCGTCCTGGTAGACCTCGTAATGGCCGCTCGCCTTCAGAATATCCTGGGCTACTTTGTCGAGTTTGGTCGGTATGAGTACTTTTTTCATGCGCGGTCTCCTTCGTGAGGGTTGTCCGGCGGGCGATGCCCATCCGGTCCGTTCTTTACAACGGACGCATTATAGGGATTCGAGGAGCTGAATCAAGCGCGCCCTCAGAGGCGCCGCCCTGGCCCTGACCCGACATGTAGCCGACCTCGGCCCGAGGTCGGGGGGACCTGTGGGTCCGGCGGGGACACTTGCGCATTGAAAGGGCGGAGTTCTTCAGCTATTCCTCGTGTGGGGCGGGACCACATGATCAGCCAAACCTACAAAATCAGGGGGATGGACTGCGCGGAGGAAATCAACGCGCTCAAGGGGACGGTCGGCAAAGTGCCCGGCGTCACCAGCCTTGCCTTCAACCTGATCGAAGGCACCATGACCGTGCAGTCTGACGCCGGTCCGATTGATGAGCAGGCAACCCGCGCCGCCGTGCGGCAGGCCGGCCTGGAAGCTGAAGCGGTTGACGAGACGAGTCCGTCCGAAGGAGGCGTCGTCGAAGAAGGCTGGTGGAAGGAACGTGGCCGGGCGATCCTGTGCTGGATTTCCGGCGCACTGGTCCTGATGGGTTTTCTGGCTCATGCCCTCATCCACGGCACTTTCCTGCATGCACTGGGCGGCGGTGCAGATCTGGCGCACCATGAGTTTCCCCTGCCGGTAATACTCTTCTACGCGGCGGCGGCGCTCACCGGCGGGTGGTTCGTCCTGCCGAAGGCCTGGCTGTCCCTGCGCCGGTGGCGGGCGGATATGAATCTCCTGATGACTCTTGCCGTAATCGGCGCGATGGTCATCGGCCAATGGCTTGAGGCGGGAACGGTCGCGTTTCTGTTTGCGCTCTCGCTCCTGCTGGAATCCTGGAGCGTCAGTCGCGCGCGGCTTGCCATCCGATCCCTCATCAACCTGACGCCGCCCACCGCGCGCACCCTCTGCCCCCCTGACGGCGACCTCGTGGAAAGACCCGTTGCCGAGGTCCCCGTTGGAGCCACGGTTCAGGTCCGGCCGGGCGAGCGGATACCCCTCGACGGGATCATCATCAAGGGCCGGACGTCCGTGAACCAGGCTCCGATTACCGGCGAATCCATCCCGGTGGCCAGGGGGCCCGGAGGTGAAGTCTTCGCCGGCACGATTAACGGGGACGGCGCCATCGAGTTCAAGACCACCCGGCAGGCCGCCGACACCACGCTGGCGCGGATTATCCGCATGGTGGAGCAGGCCCGGTCACGGCGTGCCCCGATCGAACAATGGGTTGAGAAATTCGCACGGGGCTACACCCCCGCCATGATCGCGGTGGCGATCCTGGTCGCGATCGTCCCGCCGCTGTTCGGCGGGCTGTGGGGCCGTTGGTTCTACGAGGCCCTGATCATCCTGGTGATCGCCTGCCCCTGTGCCCTCGTGATCTCAACGCCCGTCAGCATTGTCGCGGCACTCACGGCCGCCGCCAGGGCGGGCGTGTTGATCAAGGGCGGCGCCTTTCTCGAGGCGGCCGGTCGCGTGAACGCCTTCGCGCTGGACAAGACCGGCACCCTGACGAAGGGGCGCCCCGAAGTGCAGGAGATCGTTCCGTTGAACGGCCACACCCGCGCCGAGATTCTCGCCCGCGCCGCGGCGCTGGAGATGCCCAGCGAGCACCCGCTGGCTGCGGCCGTCCTGAGAAGGGCCCGCGCGGAGAACGTAACC
>JBAXWO010000322.1:0-3788 GCA_037128375.1 bacterium | reverse complement strand
GAGACCCTCACCCCAGCCCTCTCCCCTGAAGGGAGAGGGAGCGGCCTCCCTTCCTCTCCCTTCAGGGGAGAGGACCGAGGTGAGGGTTATTTTCTCTGGGTGCTCTCCCCTCTCTTTATCCCCCTCCCGCGTTATGAGTTCGTCCGCCGCCTGAACGGGTTGATCTGCCGGTTGAGCCTGCGGTTCTGGGGGTGGCGCCTTGGTTTTCGCGACCCCGTGCTGATTAACTATGTGCCGGTTCTGGCGGAAGCCATGCGCGGCTGGCGTCGCTGCTCGCCTCAGTCGTCAGGTTGTCAGGTTGCTGAGTTGCACAGTGAGGACACTGTACCCAAGCAATCAACAACTGAACAACTCAACAGCCCTGCAACTTCACCGCGCGCACCGCGCGCGGTGTACCACTGTGTCGATCGCTGGGATCAGTTCGGGATGTATGACTCCGCCCTGATGGCGGAAATGGATCGCCGGTGTTGTGTCTACGCCGATCTGGTGATGGCCTCATCAACGGACCTCTACGAGCGGTGCCGCCCACTGAACCCGAACACGGTCATGATGGCTCATGGGGTGGATTGGGAACATTTCCGGGAGGCGGTGAGCGGGAAGCGGGAAGAGGGAAGCGGGAAGAGTGCTCCCGTCGTTGGCTTTTTCGGATTGCTTTCAGAATGGGTTGACCAGGACTTGATCCTGCGCCTGGCAAAGGAATTTCCGCAGGCGACCATTCTTCTCATCGGAAAGGCGGATGTGGAGGTGACGCGGCTCCAGGGCGTGCCTAACATCCAGTTAGCCGGCCCGAAACCATTCGCCGAATTGCCCTCGCATATTGCCCGTTTCACGATGGGCATCATCCCCTTTGTGGTGAACGACCTGACCCGGGCGGTAAACCCGATCAAACTGCGGGAAATGCTGGCGGCGGGCTGTCCCGTTGTCTCCACGGCCCTGCCCGAAGTGGAGAAGTATGCGGGGATTGAGTCCGGAGTCCGGAGTGCGGTATGTGTGGCTCATGACGCTGATGAATTTTTGGCAGGGGTTCGGGCTTGTCTTGAACATCCGTTGTCCATCGAGGAGCGGCGGGCGGTGAGTGACTCCATGGCCGGAGAAGCCTGGGCCGGGAAGGTGGATGCGATTTTGAGGTGGGTGGGGTGAGGGTGCGCTTCGAACGCCACCAGATCCTTTCCTTCCGGGGTGACTCCATGGTAAGAGTTCTCCATGTTTAAGGCGGTCGACAAGTGGTTCCCGGGTTACCTGCGCTCCCTCCTTCGCCGCCCTCGCGCTGTCTCAGGAACCCGGCACCTGATATTCTGCGTCTGCGACCATTATGAACCGTTCCGCGATGGCGCCGAGGCGGCGACCGCGCGGAATACGGTCCAGGATTGGCTGTCGGCTTATCCCGCCGCCATCGACCCGTTCCGCGATGCCGATGGCCGCCGTCCCCGGCACACCTTTTTCTACCCCCAGGAAGAATACGACGAGAGCATCCTCGATCGGCTGGGCGACTTCTGCCGGCGCGGATTCGGCGAGGTCGAAATCCATCTCCACCATCGGCATGACACGGCGGCGGGATTCCGCGAAAAGCTGGTGACGTTTCGCGATCGCCTCCATGAGCGACATGGTCTCTTGGGCGTGGAACGCCCAAAAGGTGAGTTGTCAGGATGTCAGGTTGCCAAGTTGTTAAGTGGTAACCCGAAGGCTTTTTCATCCTCAGGAACTCAACAACCTGACAACTCAACAACTGATTTTCCGATCCGCTACGGTTTCATTCATGGCAATTGGGCATTGTGTAATTCCCGGCCGGATGGCGATTGGTGCGGGGTGAATGAAGAACTGGGTATCCTGGCGGAAACAGGATGCTATGCTGACTTCACCTTCCCCTCCGCCCCCTCGCCGACCCAACCCCGAATGGTGAACGCGCTCTATTATGCTCATGACGTCCCAGGACAGCCGCGGGGGGCGGATAGGGGAGAGTTGTCAAGTTGTCAAGCGGCCAAGTTGTTAAGGGAAGATCCTCCGGGCGAACCCATCGCAACTCAACAACTGAACAACGTAACAACTGCTCCCAAGCTTCTCCTCATCACCGGCCCGTTGGCCCTGAACGGGGCCCGTCGTAAGTGGGGGCTCTTTCCAAGGCTGGAAAATGCCGGGATCACCGGGGTCAATCCGCCGACGTCTGATCGCGTCCGGCTGTGGGCCCGCCAGGGGATCCACGTGACGGGGCTTCCGGAATGGGTATTTGTGAAGGTTCATACCCATGGGTGTGTACCCGGGAATGCGGGGGTGATTCTGGGTGAAGCGATGCGTCAGGCCCACGAAACACTTGATCGTGAGTTCAATGATGGACAAGACTGGAAGTTGCACTATGTCACGGCCCGGGAGATGTATAATCTCGTCAAAGCCGCCGAGGCGGGGGCGACGGGCGAGCCGGATCCCTGGCGGGATTTCAAGGTGGCCTGGATGCACTGACTTGCTCCGATCCGTTTCTTCTCTTGAACTTATTTCCTCACCCGTCATAATGGTGGCGTAATATGTGAGTTGCGGAGGGGGGGGGCTAACGATGAGTTATTATCGTATTCTGGGGCTGCAGGACGAGCCGTTCTCGACCAGCCCCGACCCTTCATTCTTCTTTCTGTCGCCCCAGCATAAGGCGGCGCTGACCCGCCTGCGCATCGCCCTCAGCCTGAAACGAGGGCTCAGTATCATTGTGGGGGATGTCGGGACCGGAAAGACGACCCTCAGCCGTAAGCTGTCGCAAATACTTAGGGAGGAACAGGATGTGTGTTTTCACATGATCCTGAACCCCTACTTCAAAACCCAGAAACAGTTCTTGTCGAGACTGGTTACCCTTTTTCATGCTCCCATCGACCCCAAGAAGACGACCGCGCTGGATTGCATCGAGGCGGTCGAGCAGTTTCTTTTCAAAACAGGGGTGCAGGAGAAGAAGCGGGTGGTCCTCCTGATTGACGAGGCTCAGCTTTTGCCAGAATATGTTCTTGAGATTTTGCGGATTCTCCTGAATTATGAGACCAACGAGTTCAAGATCCTTCAACTCATTCTGGTTGGACAGATGGAGTTGGTGCCGACTTTGATCGCCATGCCGAACTTCTGGGACCGGATTGCGCTCAAGTGTGTCATCAAGCCTCTGGACTTGAGCGAGATGAAGGCGTTGATTGATTTCAGGTTATTGCACGCCGGACATCAGGGGACGGGGTTGTTTACGGACGGTGCTATACGGGAGGTTCACGCATATACGCGCGGCTATCCCCGGCAGGTTTCGATGTTGTGTCATAATCTCCTGGAAGCGTTGGTGATGCGGGACATGAAGGTGGTGGACGAGTCGTTGGTGCGGGACGTCGTTACCTCGGAACTCAAGCCGAGGGTTGAATTGACGGGGGGCGTGCCGGATGTATACTGATTGACAGAGGTTGCGCAGGTCCAAAGGGAACGCATTCATGCCGGGCGCATTTCGCATAAGGGGGGTATGCGAGAGAACATGAGCCATGACAAACAAGAACTGACGCCGGAGGAGAAACTTCTGGCGTTGATTCAGCGCGATAGGCGGGAGGAGGCTGCGCCGCACGTTGCCGTGGCCACACCTGCTCCTCCAGTCCGGCCACCCGCGCCTGCGCCCGTCGCCGTTGCACCGGGGGTGGCGGAACTCGCTCCCCCGCCTCCCAAGGTGGAACCGCTTCCTGAAAAAAAGATAAAATTGTCAGCCCGGGCCGAGCAAGCCGCGGTTGGGGGGACTGAAAGAAGTGTTACCCCTTCGCCTGAAAAGGTGACTCCGGTCAGGGCTGTTG
>JBAXWO010000321.1:0-3793 GCA_037128375.1 bacterium | reverse complement strand
AACACGCACCACCAACACCCGCAAGGCACGCTGCTGGCCTATACCGACAATTCCGCCGTGATGGAAGGCTTCCCTGGAAACTATTTCGAGGTTCACCACGACGGCCAACACCAATACAGCGCCGTGCCTGAGCAGATCGACATCCTGATGAAGGTTGAGACGCACAATCATCCCACCGCCATCTCTCCCTATCCCGGCGCCGCCACGGGCGTGGGGGGGGAAATTCGGGATGAAGGCGCCACAGGCACAGGCGGCCGCCCCAAGGCCGGCTTGTCGGCCTTCATGGTGTCCAATCTTCGCATTCCCGGATTTATCATGCCTTGGGAAACCGACTACGCGGAGTTTCCCGCAAGGCTGGCCACGCCGCTGGAAATCATGACCGACGGGCCCCTAGGCGGCGCTCGCTTCGGAAACGAGTTCGGGCGCCCCCAACTGACAGGCATCTTCCGAACCTATGAGCAGCGCCACAATGAGCGCTATCGAGGCTACCATAAGCCCATCATGACGGCCGGCGGCCTAGGCACCATCAAGCGCTGTCATGTGATCAAGAAAGCCATCCATCAGGGCGATTACATCATCCAGATTGGCGGCCCCGCGTTGCGCATCGGACTGGGAGGGGGCGCCGCCTCCTCTATGGGCAGCGGTAGCAATGCCGAAAATCTGGACTTTGATTCGGTCCAGCGTGACAACGCCGAAATCGAGCGGCGTTGCCAGGAAGTCCTGAATGCCTGCATTGCCCTCGGCGAAAACAACCCCATCCTCAGCATTCACGATATCGGTGCCGGCGGTCTCTCCAACGGATGCCCTGAATTGATCGCCGAAACCGGCGGCAGGTTCGAACTCCGGAAGGTGCCCAACGAAGAGTTGTCCATGAGTCCGATGGAGATCTGGTGCTGCGAGGCTCAGGAACGCTATGTGCTCGCTGTCGCGCCGGATAGCCTGGATGAATTTCTGGCCCTATGCCGCCGCGAGCGCTGCCCGGCCCACGTCATCGGCGAGGCCACCCATGATGGCAACCTCCTCCTGCACGACAAGCACTTCGGCAATAACCCCATTAACCTCGACCTGAAGGTGATTCTCGGAAAACCACCCAAGATGCTCCGCGATGTCTGCCGCCTCATCGAGCAGCATGCGGGCCTTGATTTCTCGGGCATCGAACTGGGGGAGGCCGTCAAACGCGTCCTGCACCTTCCGGCGGTTGCCAACAAAACCTTTCTAATCACGATTACCGACCGTACCGTGACCGGCATGGTTGCTCGTGACCAGATGACCGGTCCCTATCAGACGCCCATCGCCGACGCCGCCGTGACCCTTGCCACCTACGATGGCTACACCGGTGAGGCCATGGCCATGGGTGAACGCACACCGCTAGCCCTGCTTTCCGCTCCCGCTTCCGGGCGTATGGCCGTTGGCGAGGCTCTGACCAACATTGCCGGTACGGCGGTTGGCGTTATAGGAAACATTAAACTGTCCGCCAATTGGATGTGTGCCTGTGGCGAGGTAGGCGAAGATGCCGCTCTCTTTGACACCGTTCGGGCCGTCGGCATCGACTTATGCCCCCAGTTGGGCATTTCCATCCCCGTCGGCAAGGATTCGCTCTCCATGCGAACCACCTGGCTGGATTCCCGGGGACAAAACATCAAACAGGTCGCGCCGTTAAGCCTTATCGTCAGTGCATTCGCCCCCGTCAGCGATGTTCGAAGGACGGTAACCTCCGATTTGAAGCCGGACCTGGACTCATCCCTTCTGCTGATCGATCTCGGGCGCCGGCAGAACCGACTCGGCGCCTCGGCGTTGGCGCAGGTTTACAGTCAGGTCGGCTCCTCGCCCCCCGATCTGGATCAGCCCGCTGATGTGGTTCGATTCTTTAACGCCATGCAGGCTCTCGTGGCCGATGGTCTCCTTATGGCTTATCACGACCGTTCTGACGGCGGACTGCTGATAACCTTGGTCGAAATGGCCTTTGGCGCACGCCAAGGGATGCACATTCATCTCGATGAATTGGGGGATGATCCCCTCGCCTCGTTGTTCGCCGAGGAATTGGGCGCCGTGATCCAGGTGGCAGACCGGAATATTGCCAGGGTGAATGAGATCCTGAAACGGCACGAACTGGGTCATCTGGCCTTCCTCGTGGGCAGTCCCGCCGCCGACAAGCAATTTACCATCGAACACGGCGGTAAGTTCATTTACAGGGAACGCCTCGCAACTCTCAACAGCTACTGGTCGGAACTCACCTGCGAAATGCAATCCCGTCGTGATCACGCCGGATGCGCACGTGAGGAGTTCGAGGCGCTGCGGGACGAAGCGGATCCCGGAATGACCTTCACTTTAACCTACACTCCCGACCAGGCCTTTTCGATCCCCACCCATCGTCCCCACGTTGCGATTCTGCGAGAGCAGGGAATCAACGGCCACATGGAAATGGCGGCGGCCTTCGATCGCGCCGGATTCACCAGCATCGACGTCCATATGACGGATCTGCTCTCCGGACGAGTGAATCTCGAGAACTTCTCCGGACTGGTGGCCTGCGGCGGATTCTCCTACGGAGATGTTCTGGGCGCCGGGGCTGGCTGGGCGAAGTCCATCCTTTTCAATGAGAGCCTCCGCGACATGTTCCAAAATTATTTCCACCGGGCCGACACCTTCACGCTGGGGATCTGCAACGGGTGTCAGATGGTCTCCCTGCTGAAAGAGATCATTCCGGGATCCGATGCCTGGCCGCGCTTCACCCGCAACAAGGTTGAACAATTCGAGGCCCGATTCGTGACCGTCGAAGTTCTGCCGTCGCCTTCCGTGCTTCTGTCAGGGATGGAGGGCTCCCGGCTGCCCATTCCGGTTGCACACGGCGAAGGTTTTACGAATTTCGAGAAAACAGGATCCCTGGAGGGGGTGCTGCGCGATCACCTCGCCGTACTGCGGTACGTGGACAATCACGGGCAGCCGACGGTGCGATATCCCCTGAATCCCAACGGCTCTCCCGGTGGCCTGACCGCGGTGACATCCCGAGACGGACGCGTAACCATCATGATGCCCCACCCCGAGCGGGCTTTCCGGGCCGCCCAACTCTCGTGGCGGCCGCAGGGAATGTTTGACGAAGCCGGCCCATGGCTTCGGATGTTCAGGAATGCTCGCTCGTTTGCGGGCTGAGTACTCGTCAGCCCATTCGACCGCTGTGCGGGCATCCACTGCTGGGACAGGACGCGCAGGCGCTGGATCTCTCGTGCTTCGGCGCCGCGGGTCCCGACACACTGAATGTGGAAAACGCTTTGTGCAGTCTGCCGCCGCATTGTGAGCACTTGGCGGGGATATCCTTATCTGTCCTGATCAGCGCTTCGACCCGCTGCTGACACTTTTCGCATTCGTATTCGTAAATCGGCACGCCCAGTCCTCCTTCTCGCCACAAAAAAAGGAAGAGGCCACAACCTTTTGGGCTGCGGCCTCTCCACGAAACAACTGCTGCAATTAGCCCAGGATCGCGTCCTTGGCAGCCTTTGCAACGCGGAACTTCACCACGCGCTTCGCCGGAATCTTGATCGTCGCGCCCGTCGCCGGGTTGCGACCCAAACGAGCCTTGCGATTCACCAGAACCAACTTGCCGAGACCGGGAACCGTGAAACCGTTCTTGGCATTCTTGTACGCCATGCCCGCCAGTGTCTCAATGACCAGAACAGCCTGTTTCTTGCTGATTTCCGTCGCTTCCGCCACGCCCGCCACGATCTGACTCTTCGTCAATGCTTTCGCCATTCGGTTAACTCCTGTGAGGTTTATTTGGGGCAGGCCGCCATGGCTCACC
>JBAXWO010000320.1:0-3793 GCA_037128375.1 bacterium | reverse complement strand
TTCGGTATGAACCCGCTTGGCGACCCGGAACGCATTCTGGAACAGCGGGTGCAGCCCCTTGCCGACGGTCTGGGCGCCCTCGGCGAGGCCCAGAGCCTGCTTGACCTGGCCGAGGATCTCGGTCTCGCCCACCACCATCGCGTCGAGGCTGGCGGTGACCGCCAGCAGATGCTCGGCCGCCTCCAAACCGTTTTTGACGTAGAAATGCTTTTCGATTTCTGCCGGGTGCAGACTGGCTTTCCCCTTGAGCAGCATCCCGATCAGGCGATATTTGTCGGCGTCGGCATCCATTCCGGTCGTGTATATTTCCGTCCGGTTGCAGGTGGATACCAGCACCAGTTCGGCCTTTGGGAATTCAGCCCGGAGGCGCTGGAGGGTGGCCGGCACTTCGCTGGCGCTGACGGACGCCTGCTCCCGCAACGCGACAGGCGCGGTATGAAAACTGATGCCGAAGACGGAAACCGTCATGGTCCGCCCATCCCCAGCCCGACGTTCAGGAACGAATGGATCGTATCCGCCACTAGGTGAACGCCCATGAAGGTGAAGAACAGGCAGACCAGTCCGGCTACCGCCATCAGGGCGATCCCCCGCCCATGCCGGTCTGAACTGGCGCGTAGATGCACGAAAACCGCCAGCAGGATCCACGTGGCAACGGTCGCCGCCACTTTGGGATCGGTATACCATACCTCGCCGCCCCCGCTCTGGCGGACGAGCGCGAAGCCCAGGATGATGGAAACCGTGAGCAGCAGAAAGGCGATGCCCGCCAGTCGGCTCATGAGGTGGTCCAGCGTTTCCAGCGAGGGCAGGCGTTCCCACACCACGCCAAACCGCTTGTGTTTGAGGTTGCCATCCTGCATGAGGTAGACCGCCGCGCAGAGGCTGGCCAGGGTAAACACGCCAAAGGCCGCATAGGCCGTCAATACATGTAACGCCAGCCATAGCCCCTGCACCGGCGCCAGCGTCCCGTCCTCCAGCCGGAGGGTGGGGATCCCGCTCAGCAGGACGAGGGTGAGGTAGGGAGTCAGGACCGCGGCCATGCCGCGTGTATAGCGGAAAGTGATCAACAGCAGATAGGCGCCGCTGAGGGCCAGCGTGTAGGCGGCCAGTGCGTCGAATCGTGTGAATACGGGGATCCCTCCGGCGCGGACCATGCGGAACGCCAGCATCGCCAGAAGTAACAGCGCGCCGCACGCCAGCAGCGTCAGCGCCGGGCGCTCCTGTCGTTCGCGCGTTCGGACGAGCGCGGCGACGGCGATGACCGACGACAGTCCGTAGATCGCGGTGCCGCCGATGGCCAAGGTTGATTCCATGGAGACGATCATGTTGCTTGAACCCCGTTAAAATGCTCGATGGGTGCTCATCGGCCTGCTTCCGGAAAAGCGCACATGGTTACAAAAGGCTATTAGTATACGGTTCAGAGCGGCATCCCTCAAGCCTATTTCCCCGTGGATGCTTTGTGAATTGCGCCGAGAACCTGCGAACACAGCGCGTCCGACCGACCTCGGGTCGAGGCCGGCTACAAGCGGCCCGCGTCGGCCCGACGCGGGTTCAACCGGGGTTGGCAACGACGACCAGTTTCGAATCGGGCCGTTCGGGATGTCATGACCCCGTCTGATGGCAGCCTTCCAGAATTCATGGATTTGTCCTATAGGTAAAATTACCGCGAACTGTGCGATTATATTGCACGCATCGGACAGTCATCCGATGGTTTGAAGCGGACTATGGGGTTTGTGAGTACGGAAGTTTTCACTGAAATAAGAAAGGCGGGGTCAGTAAAATGGGTATGTTCAATCCGAGTTTGAACCGCGTAAGTCTGGGAAGCATAGTCAAGGCGCTGATCATGGTCATGATCGCGGGTGCTTGGGGCGTGCAGGCCGCCGTGAAACCTTATGAAGTCAAGATGCAGATCATCCCGCGGCCGCTGACTCCGCAGGAAGTCAAGAACTACGGACTAACGAACACCGTTCCCGTCACGCAAACCGCCAGCGGTTTGCAGAATGTGGGCGTGGGTGAGCCAGCTTACCTGGAAGTCCTGGTAGCCAAGGGGACGACCGCTTTCCCGGTGATCGCCACCCAGACGGTCTGGACCCTGGTTGGCAGGCCGCCTACTTCGGGTGCCGCTCTGCAACCCAGTCCCCTGCTGACCAATGTCGTGGCCTCGTACGACACCGGCGACCGGGAGACGTATAACATTGCCGGTCGGACCAAGCTGGTGCCGGACGTGAAGAGCGGCAACGGCAAGTCCACTGCCATGACCACTTTCCTGACGAATGACTATGTGGTGGTGGCGCGGATCGATTACACCACGGCGACGAATAGCTTCGTGATGCAGGGCGGAGTGTCGAACTTCTCCAGAACCATCTGGCTCACGAATGTCATTGTTGCCACGACCTTTGAGGCGATGACTCAGGGATCTGAGACGTTGAATAACCTGGGGTGCGTGACGTGTCACGATGCCAAGGAGTCCGCCTTCAACATGACCCAGCACTCGTCGGCGTTCACCCGCAAGGTCAATGGCGAAGCCGGAGCGGGGTTCAAGGCAAACTGTGTTTCGTGCCACGTGCTGGGATATGACACCGCCGCGACCAATGGCGGGTTCGACGACGTGGCGCTGCAGTTTGGATGGACTCTTCCGACGAACATGCTTTCGCCTGCGGCGACGAACAACTGGAATCTCATGCCTCTCGATCTTCAGATCAAGGCGAACATCCAGTGCGAGAGCTGCCATGGTCCCGGCGTCCGGCACGTGAAATCCGGCGGCGTCACGAACTTCATTGGCATCTCGCTGAGCGGCGGCAATTGCGGGCGATGCCATGACAGCATGACCCATCACGTGAAGAATTATCAGTGGGGTCAGACGCTGCATGCCAATGGCGGACTCCACACCTCAGGGTCCTGTTTGCCATGCCACACTTCCAAAGGCTTCATTGAAGTGAACAAGACGAGCACGGTTGACGTGCTCGGAAACGTGGTGACCAACATCACGCGCGGCACCCTGAACGAGGGCATCACCTGCGCCGCCTGCCACGATCCCCACACCAAGGGGATGAGCGAGTATCAGCTCCGGAATATTCCCTCCGTGACCCTGGTGAACGGCGCGGTGATCACCAATGGCGGCGTCGGACTGCTCTGCATGAGTTGCCACCATGATCGTACCGTTTCGGAGGACAACGTGAATACCTCAAGTTCAAGAGGCTTGGGTGCTCCGCACCACGGCGTCCAGGGCGACATGCTGTGCGGAACCAACGGCATCCAATACGGTATGAAGATGCCCTCCTCCCGGCATCTCTTCGTGACAAAGGATGCTTGCGTCACCTGCCATATGCAGGAGACTCCTACCAACGGGCCGGCGATGAACTTGGTTGGCGGTCATACCTTTATGATCGGCTGGACCGGGCCGACCTCCACCGTTGAACTGACGGAAGCCTGCGCCGAGTGCCATGGGGAACTCGAGGGTTTCAACTTCGGCGGTGAGGATTATGACCAGGACGGCACCGTGGAAGGCGTGCAGAAGGAAGTCAGCGACATGATGTTCCAACTGGCCAGCATGTTGCCGCCCGCCTTTAACGGTACGAACATTTCGACCACCGGGTGGACCACCAACGCCGTGGATTACAGCAAGCGGGCGGCAAGGTATAACTGGCTGCTCGCTTATGAAGACGGCAGCAAGGGCGTCCACAATCCGAAGTACATCACGGCCCTCCTGCGCGCATCGATCGACGATCTGCGCGGCGGTATCGATGTGGATCACGACGGGTTGCGTGATTCCTGGGAAATGCAGTATTTCGGCAAC
>JBAXWO010000032.1:0-12146 GCA_037128375.1 bacterium | reverse complement strand
GGGGCGGTAGCTCAGTTGGTAGAGCACCACGTTCGCAACGTGGGGGTCGAGAGTTCGAGTCTCTTCCGCTCCACCACTTTTCTCGCAGGTTGGCCAGTTCTCATCGAAGCCCCGGTAGCTCAGCTGGACAGAGCAGCGGTTTCCTAAACCGCAGGTCGCGCGTTCGAGCCGCGCCCGGGGTGCCATAATCGCCGTTTCTCGTGGTTTAGTCGGGCGTTAACAGCGCGGCTGGCGTGCGGGCTTGATTTTCCTGATGGAGGGTCGTGAGTACGCTGGAGCCAAACAGGGCCACGGTGCAGACGGCCGCAATGGCCAGGCTGGTTGCCGGGTTCCTGAATCCGGCCAGGCGCAGTGCACCGGCCAGCCAGAGTAGAGAGAAGGCCATGGCCGTGATGAGCAGGCGTGTCCGGCAGGAAAGTCCGTAGTGCCAGAAGAGCGCCACGCGATTCCAAGGGGTCAGTGGTTTCTTCAGGCCTTCCCTGTGCCCCAGCGCAATCGCCAGATTGCGGCGGATATCCGGGGCGCTGCCAGCGTAGCGTTCGGCGCGAAGCAAAACTTGAACGGCATCGGCATGTTTGCCGGCTAACAGCAGGGCGGTCCCTTCGTTAAACAGGATCGTGGCATTACACACCCCCCGATCAACCAGTTTCTGGTAGATCGAGGCTGCCGTCAAAAACTCAGACGGAGCGCGGGCGGAAGTCAGGCGGCTATCGGCCTCATTCAGGATGAACTCGCGCTCGGCACGGGTGGAGGCCGAAGTCGGCAGAGAAAAAGCCAGCAGGCCTCCCAGCACCAGGAGGAACCCAAGCGGGGACGGGGGGCGGCGAGGCTTTTGCCAGGCCTGTTCGACGGCGTCCATAACCGCCCGGACTTGGGCGATGTCGGGGGCCGGGGCCGGGCCAAAGGAGGCGTTGAAGTGTGCCTGCATGACCTCGGCGAAACGGTTGGCCAGCTCCGGGGAAATACCGCCGGTGATGAGCAGTTGGCGTATCTCATCGGGCGTGGCGGAATGGGAGGAACGGTCGGTCCGGTCAGTAAGATACAGCCGCATGGCCCGACACGCCGCCACGTGAACTCCTTCGGGGTCTTTTGAGGCGGATCGAAGGAGGCGGGTGGCGCGTCCCAACGCCCGCCGTCGCCTTTGGGATCGGTCAAAATGGGCCCGGTGGCGCTGGTAGTACAGGATCAGCCAGGTGCCCATAAAGATGACGGGGCCCGGCATGGCCACGGCGACGACTGTGGCGGGACGGCCAGCCAGCGCGCCGGGCTCGATGGCCCCGGGGTCGATCCGCATGCCTGCGGGCTGCATTTCGGTTTCGTCCTTCTGGCGAGCCAGGATCATCGTGTTTGTCGACCCCCCGATGACCTGTGAGGCGGTTACTTCAACGGACTGCCGCACCTTCAGGGGGATGGGAACGGTGTTGACAGTCCTGTATTGGCGCAGATTGGCATCGTAGTAAGAGACCGCCACGGCCGGTAACTCAAACGCCCCGGCATGGCGGGGGCGCAGGGTGTAGACATACTGCCGGTGCCCATTTTGTTTCGTTGTTTTGACGGTGTCGTCGTAGATCTCAAAATGTTCGAGGAGGTTGGTCTGCAAACTTAGTTTTGGAGGGAGGAGGTTGCGCATTTGGATGCTGCCATCGATGGAAAGCGTCAGTTCCAGGGGGTCGCCCACGTGGCAGGTCTGGGTGTCCAGAGACGCGGTTACCAGAAGATTGGTGCCGATGGCGCCGATGTAGGATTCCGGACGATCGGCTTCCGGCGGGGGGATTACCCGCACGATGGCGGCGGGTCCCACGGCAAATATATCGGCACCCGTGGCTTGGCCACGCGCATTGATGTTGGTGGGTACCTGGCCTTTGAATACCACCGGTCCAAAGGTGTAGGCCCCCTCGGCTTCTCCTGTGTAGGTCAGCGCGAGATAATATTCCAGATATCGCACTCCATTCTGAACCACGGGTTGGCGATCAAGCCGGAAGCGGGCCGGCACCGGTTGCCCGTTGTTGAACAAGGCGCCGAAACCTGCGGGATCGTCCTGGACAGTGAAGTCGTTGAGCGTAAAGCCTGGCTGATTGCCGCGGACAAGGCGCGGATTCAGGAGACTGCTGATGTCTGGCCCCTTGAGTCCGTCCGGCATGCTCGTTGAGAGAAAGTGGGCGTTCAGGTTTGGGGACGCGGAGGGGAGCAGCGGATCCGTATCGGCATACACGCCTGGTAAGCCCCGGAGACGTATAGTCAGACGGATTTCGAACGGTTCGTCCACCAGCACCGCCTCCCGCGAGGCGCTGACGGAAATCCGCACGACATCCTGCTGCGTGACGCCGGTCACCGTTACTGTCGGACCGGAACCCTGGAGACGTTCCCCCTCCACGAGCACGGTGATCGGTCCGGTTTCAAGTGTGCCTTCCTGCGTTGGGGTCAGCTTGTAGGCGTAGGTGCGCCCGACAAAACCTTCACGCCGTATCTGGCCGTTGATGATGACGATGCTCTGGTGACTGATGTTCTGGCTGCCCAGGGATTCCACCCGGCAGCCGCGGATCTGGGAAAGATCCGGTTCTCCGGGCTCGCTGGAACCGCCGACCTTGATCTCGAGGAGGAAGGACTCGCCGAGGTAGACCCTGTCACGATGGGCGTTGATCTCCAGGGTTGGCGCGGCGAAAGCGAGCCGGGCGAAGAGGAGCACCATCAGGGAAAGGACCGGTCTCCTCATCCTGATCCCTGTATTCCGGCTTCTGGCCGCCTGGGCAATGACCATGGGTTTACCAGTCTCTCTCTCCTGGCTGCAGCGGTCTGTAGGAATCCCGCTCCCGCTTCTCCTGCTCGTGCTCCTTTTCACGCTGCATGGCTTTATCCAGCATACGTTTCACCTCTTCAGGGGACATCCCGTCTTTCTTCGGTTCCTGGGGGGACGACTGCGGTTTGGGTTCATCCTTGGGCGGGGACGGTTTTTGATCCTGTTCCTTATTCTGATCCTGCTTCTGTTCCTGCTGATTCTGCTGGGGTTGTTTGTTTTTGGGAAGCAGTTTCTCGATTTCCTCCAGGATGGCCTGAGCTTTGTGTTGGGCATCAAGGGAGCTGCGGGGCTCGGTTGGGAGTGTGGTGGCGGCGTTTTGCTGCAGGTTGCTTGCCTGGTTGGCGAGGTCAAGGATCTTGCGGCGGGTTTCGGGTGTGATGAGTTGCTCGGTGGTATTGGTGGCGTTATCGGTCCGGTTCGTGCCGGGGGGAGTGGCCGGGGCGTTCAAGCCTTCCGGCGGCACCGAGTCCTCAAACCGCCGATGGAAGAGCCCCGTCAAATCACCGGCTTCGTTCTGATGGGCGAGGGCGGTCTTTGTCCATTCCTCTGACGGCGCGGCGGGCCTGCCTTCGGTCATGACGATCACGTTGGTCTGACGTCGGATATCCTCACGCAACAACTGGTCATAACCCGCCACGCCCTTCCAGAGTGTGTAGGTTGCCGCCTCAGCCGCCATGGCCTCATGGAGTGCATTGCGATCCAGGTCCCGTAAAGCCGCGGAGGAGGCCTGCATCCGGTCCCGGATGGACTCCGCGAAAGCGTTGAGTTGGGCGATGTTTTGCTGGGCATTCGTGAGGGTTCCCGCCGATTGGGCCTGCGCCATGGCTTGCAGGAGTTTGCCTTTCAGGGGGATCATCAGATCGGCGGTTTCATCCTGTTCCGTGCCCAACGCTTCCAGCGCGTCGATCAACTGGGGGCTGTCGTTGGTGAAGGCGAGGGGAATATCGTGCAGCAGTTTGCGTTGTCCCTGGAGCATCATGTCGGCCAGTGCGCCGGGCGGGGTCTGCCCATGTTGTGCCATGAGCCGGGCGATTTTGGCCTGCATGACAACGTCATCCATCATGCCGGCCACGACCCCGAGATTCCTGCGTCCATCCTTGTCCTCCGGCGACAGACGCAGGGTTTTCTGGAAGGCGACGGCTGAACGCCTCAGGGATTCGACACGCGATTCCAGCGTCTCGGGATCGGGCGTGGCATCTTCCTTTTCCTTGGTGGGTGGGCGGTTGCCCTCCTGGAACAGGGAACAGCCCAGATTGTAGGCAGCGGCCAGTCCGCGTTTTCCTTCCACGCCTTCCAGCGCCCGGAACATATCGGCCGCCTGTTCGAAGTTGCCGGCTTTATGGAAGGCACATCCGGCATTGTAGAGGTAATCGTCACGGGAGGCGCGTGCCGCCGTCCGGGCAGCCGTCTGATAGGCCACGGCGGCATCCTGGTAACGCCCCAGAAGGTACATCCGTTGCGCGTAGCGTGCCCCTTCCCGGCCAGGAGGGATGTTGGTGGCGAGAGAGGAGGCCGCGGGCTCAGGCGTCGGGCGAGGGGATGCTGGCGGCGGAGTATTGGTTGTCAGTCCGGCGGAGGCGGCAACACTTCCGCCCAGCAGAAGGCACAATGCCAGTTGCTTGAGTGGCACGGCAGGCGGGGTTAGATTCCGTATCTTGACCCCTTCTTCTGGAATCGGGTCGCCTTTTGAGGAGGGGCGTTTTGATCGCAAACTCATCTGGCCACGGCTGAGGAAGCAGACCGCCAGGAAGCACAGCACGGCGCCCAGAAGAAAGGTCTGGTAGCGCTCGATGAAACGATGCTGGACCGATTCCTCTAGGTCACGGGCCGAGATGCGGCTCAGGTGGTCGCGATACAGGTCGCCTAGTTTGACATTCGCCAGTCCCACCGGCACATAGGCGCCGCCGGTCTTTTCGGCCAGTTCCCGCATGAGTTCGTTGTTGAGCTTGGAAAGAACCTGCTGGCCCTGGTATTTCAGAGACTCCTTTTTGCCGGCCGAGGAAGGGACTTGGGAGCCTTCACTGCTGCCGAACCCCACGGTAAAGATCGGGATTCCATCTTCCCTCGCCTTGGCGGTTGCCGCTTCCATCTTCCCGGCCAGATCCTCGCCATCCGAGATCAGGACGATGGCCTTATGGGAGCCCGCGTCCCCCTCGAGTGATTTCAGGGCCTCGACCAGGGCATCGCCGATGTTGGTCTCGCCCGTGGGGGCCGAGTCGACGCCCGTGCCTTCGAGGATCTGCGTAAGAAACCCGTAGTCCGTGGTCAGGGGGCAAAGCAGGACGGCGCGTCCCCTGAAGGCGAGCAGGGCCACGCGGTCGCCGCGCAACTGCCGCACCAGGTCCAGCAGATCCACCTTGGCCCGTCCCAGCCGGCTGGGGTGGACATCGGTGGCCAGCATGGATCGGGAAACATCCAGGACGATCATCAGGTCGCGGCCGCGCTGGTAGACCGTTTCCTCACGGGTACCCCATTGAGGACGGGCGGCGGCGATCAGGCCGAGAAAGAGACCGGTGACCATGAGCCACATCTGCCACCGATGACGGACAGGCGCCGGCGCCGGCGCGAGCCGGGCCGCCATGGACGGGGAAACGAGGCTCTTGGCGGCCGCCTGCCGGATGATCAGGGTGTGCCAGACGATCCCGGCGACCGGAGCCACCCAGATCAGATACAGGACCCATGGATACTGGAATTGCAGCGACATAGTTGTCCAACCACTCTTTTTATATAATCGTTCTTCCCAGCCAGGCATTGACCAGGGCCCCCAAGCCGAGAAGAATGAGGCCCGGAATGAGGAAAATCAGAAAATGCTCGTCATACCGGTTGTACAGGTCGGTATTGATCGTGGTCTTTTCGAGCTTGGATATCTTGGCCATGACAGCGCTCAATCCCTTGGGGTCGGTGACGTTAAAATATTCACCCCCGGTTGTGGAGGCAAGGGACCGGAGCAGTTCTTCGTCGAGCCTGACGGCGGCCCGGGCGATCACCTGGCGTCCAAACATATCGCGGGCCAGAAAGGGCGCATTTCCGGTGGAGCCCACGCCGATGGTGTAAACCTTTATCCCGAGAGTCTTGGCGGCCTTGGCGGCGTCCTCGGGTTTGATGAGGCCGGTATTCGATTCGCCGTCGGAAAGCAGCACGACGATTCTCGATTTGACCACGGTATTCTCAAGGCGGGCGCAGGCTGTGGCGAGCGCATCGCCTATGGCCGTCAGCATTTCTTCCTGATTAAGCAACTGACCGTCGGGGCTGAACTGTTCGCGGGCCGTATCGACACCCCGGAGGCTGTGGAGCAGGGCGTCGTGGTCAAGGGTCAAGGGGGCGCGGCTCGCGGCAAATCCCCCGAAGGTGATCAGTCCGATCAGGTCGCCGGGGCGCGTGGCGATGAACGCGGCGAACGTCTCCTTGACCACATCAAGGCGGGTACGCTGGTTGTCGGTGGTGGCGAAATCGAGAGCCTGCATCGACCCCGAGCAGTCGACGACCATCTGGATGGCGATGGCATCGGAACGCCGCACCGTCCGGGAAAAGACCGTTTGCGGGCGCGCCAGGGCGAGGATGGTCGCTGCCAGGCCCAGCAGGTACAGCAAGGGCGCCAACGGGCGCAGGCGCGTCCGCCAAGTCGCCCGCGCGGCGGGCAGCCGATGGAATGGGGCGAAGAGCAGGGCCCGACTGACCCGTCGCCGATAAATGAACCAGATCGCGACCAGCAGGGGTATGAATAGGAGCAGGTAGTAGGGCGTGCCCATGTGAATCATGGAGTCACCTTGTCTTCCGCATCCGTCTCGATGTACGTCCGGGCAGTTGAAAGCGCCTGGCTGACGGCCGGTTCATCAGGCCGGTGGGCGGCGTATTTGACCATGTCCGCAGCCTGCATGAAGGTGCGCAGACGGGCCACGACGTCGTGGGAAAAACGGGGATCGCGACTGACGGCGAGGAGGAATTCCTCCGTGGTCTGCTCGGGGGCCCGGATGGCATGGGCGCGCTCGATATAGGCCCTCACGATCATGGTGAGTTCAAAGTAGAAATCCTTGACCCGCTGGTGGCCCACCAGATCACGCGCCAGTAACTCGGCCAGTTCGTGCAGGGCCCGCTCCCTGGGCGACATGCGGCGAAGTGTGACCTCGCGATGCACACGCCGGGCCGCCCACCAGATGCCGTATGCGATGGCCCCGAGCGCCACTAGTGCCAGCAGATAGCCCGCGAGGGTCTTGAATCCAGGGCGGATCGGAACCGGTCCCCGCAAGCCTGCCAGATCCTTGCCTGGCGGCCCTTTGACGATGGGTTCGGCTTCGAGCACAATCGGGCGGGTGGGGAACCACTGCTCGGTTCCCCCCGCTTTGGAGACGATGGGGAGCGGGCCGATTCGGTACAGGGGGGCGATCTGCGGGGTCAACCGGACGTGGCATTCCTGCCGCAGGGACCCGTTTTGGATTTCGGGGGGACTGTCATACGAGCCGGAGACGGCAAACCCTTTGATCCGCGCGTCCACCCGGGGAAGCGTCACGAGGAGGTTGGTGGGCGCCGTAAGCCGGATCGTCAGGAGTGTATCGCGGTCCAGGCGAACGACGGGGGGATCCATGACCAGGGCGACGGTGATCGACCCTGAAGCAAATTCCTCGACTCGTGATTTGCCGGGATCCGTCGTCTGCACGGCGGGAGTCGCTGATGCCACGCCTGCCGCAGCCACCCATCCTAACAGGAGTCCGCCCGCGATGACGCCTTGTGCGGTCATCCAGCGGCG
Organism: bacterium; assembly: GCA_037128375.1. Classification (GTDB taxonomy): domain Bacteria; phylum Verrucomicrobiota; class Kiritimatiellia; order CAIKKV01; family CAITUY01; genus CAMBRF01. The sequence continues at coordinate 4,605 of JBAXWO010000032.1, read as the reverse complement.
GGATGGCTGAATCTGGATCCGGGTCATGTTCATCCTCTTGCGGCCCTGGTCTGACGTTGACGGAACAGTTTGTGGATGTCCTCAATAAACGGGCGCTCCGTTGAAGCGGCCAGGGAGTCGATCTTGTTTCTACGGAAGAGACGCTTCAATTCCTCGCCTTCCCGTCCTGCGGCTTCACCATACGCCTCCCGCACCCTGCGGGAGGAGGTGTCGAGGAGCATCAGTTCGCCCGTCTCCGGATCCTGGATTTCGACCAGCCCCACATCGGGCAAGTCGGCCTCGCGCGGGTCAGAGACATGGCAGCACACCACGTCGTGATGCTGTGCGGAAACGCGCAGTTCCCGTTCATAACCGGTGTCCATGAAATCGGAGATGATGAAGACCACGGCGCGGCGCTTCTGGACCTGGTTGAGAAAACGAAGGGCGCCCGCGATATCGGTTCCCCGCCGGGTTTCCTCCGCCGCCAGGACTTCACGCACCAGGCGGAGCGCGGAGGTCCGCCCTTTGCGGGGGGGGATGGACTTTTCGATCCGGTCGCTGAACAGGATGAGGCCGACCTTATCCTGATTCTTGATGGCGGACAGAGCCAGCAGGCAGGTGATTTCGGCCGCAAGCTCGGATTTGGGCCGGGCGCCGGACCCGAACGACTGTGACCCGGAAACATCCACCAGAAACAGGATCGTCAATTCCCGCTCCTCGCGGAAGCGTTTGACGAAAGGATGCCCCATCCGGGCGGTGACGTTCCAGTCGATCGACCGGATGTCATCGCCGGGGATGTACTCCCGAACCTCCTCGAACTCGATGCCCTGTCCCTTGAAGACGGAGTGATACTCGCCTGACAAGTGCTCGTCCATGAGGCGGTTGGTGATCATGCGGATCCTGCCAACCTGCTTCATCAGTTCTTTGACGTCGATAGGCATGTTCGGAAGGGGTACGGCACTTTCACGGAACCGGGATCTCGTTCAGGATCTTGGTGATCACTTCCTCGCTGGTTTGTTCCTCGGCCTCCGCCTCGTAAGTCAGGATGATGCGATGGCGGAGAATGTCGTGGGCGATTTCCTTGACGTCCTGCGGGGTGGCGTACGCCCGGCCATGCAGTAGGGCGTTGGCGCGGGCGGCCATATTGAGATAGATGCTGGCACGCGGCGAGGCGCCGTAATGAATGTAGTGCCCGATATCGAGCTTGTAGTCGGCCGGTTTGCGCGTAGCCTGCACGATGTCCAGGATATAGTCACCGACTTTTTCGTCACAGTAGACCTGGTCCAGGGTTTCGCGCAGGGCGAGGATCTGTTCGGCGGACATCACCGTATTGAGGGTGATATCGGTTTTCCGGGTGAACCGGTTCATGATGCGCCGCTCGTCATCCTTGGAAGGATATCCCAGCCGGTATTTCAACATGAAGCGGTCAATCTGCGCCTCGGGCAGGGGATAGGTGCCCTCCTGCTCGATCGGGTTCTGGGTGGCCATAACCATGAACGGCTCGGGGAGGGGATAGGTGGTGTTGCCGATGGTCACCTGGCGCTCCTGCATGGCTTCCAGCAGGGCGGATTGAACCTTGGCCGGCGCGCGGTTGATCTCGTCCGCGAGAAGCAGGTTGGTAAAAATCGGACCCAGGCGCGGAGTGAACGTTCCCTCCCGGGGATTGTAGATCATGGTGCCGATCACGTCGGCGGGGAGCAGGTCCGGGGTGAAGCTGATGCGCTGAAACTTGAGCCCGAGCGCCTGCGCCAGCGTTTTGACCGCCGTGGTTTTGGCCAGGCCGGGAACGCCCTCAAGGAGGATGTGCCCGTTGGCAATCAACGCGATCAGCATGCGGTCCAGCAATCGCTCCTGCCCGACGATGACCTTGGTCACCTCCTGGCGAACGGCATCGACAGCCGCCTTCTGTCCGGCAATCAGGTTGGTACTTGCGGTGATATCCATATTCATGGCGCCTCCGGGATGGTTGCTTGGTTTTTTTCTTGTTTGACGGCGATCAGGTCGGCACGACCCTTGGTCATGGCCTCAGCCTGCAGGGAATTGATCAGGTAGACCCAGGGACTCAGCTTGGCGTTGAGTTGTTGGGCGGCATCCGCGGTCTTCTTCTGCGCCTCGGCTTCCGCCTTGAGCGCTGCCACCTGGGTGGCGTTGGTGCCGGGGGCCGGGGTCGGTGGCGCCTCGAATGCCACGGTGGCGGAAACGTAGCGGCGCGTATCGCCTTCGGGTGATTTGCCGACGCGGACGGTGTAAACCTCACCCTGGCGTGTTATGCCCTTGAATACCACGGGCTTGTCCAGACCCGTTTGTTCGGGCGTGAGTTTCGGGTCGGCGATTTCCTCGAAACGCAGGTAACTGAGGGCGGCGGCCAGACTGGTGAGCTTAGCCGGGTCAGCCGTTTGATCGGGCGGCAGTTCTTTCAGCGTCAGCTCGCCGCCCGGGGAGGAAGCCCGGTCCACACGCACCACGCCGGAGGTCAGCCCGGTCACTTCAACGGAAGTCACGTCGCTGGCGTTGACGTTCAGGAACTCGGAGTCGAGCCAGTCCTTTTCGGGGGTGGCACACTCGTTCAGGGCGTCGCCGACCAGATAGACATGGTTGTTGTCGGTAGCCACAAAACGACCGTCGGGGTAGGCCCCGTAGGGACTCGCCTCGGCTGCCGCCGGCTCACGGACCCGCGGCTTCCCTATCCGGAGGGCCGCCCGTGTTTTGCCGGCCGGGTCCTGCAACTCAATCAGCGTCGTGGCTGACTCCGGCGTGGAAGCGCCGGCTTCAAGTTGAAGTTCGGTCAGCAGCGAAGGACTGGCGCGCAAGGCCTGGAGAATCTTCAGGTCGACCAGTTTGGTCAGCAAATCGCGTACCTTTGAGAAGTCCGCCGGATAGGCATACTTGCCCGGCACCCTCCAGATGCCCTCGACGCGGGCGATGCGGGTTGTGGCCGAGGACGAGCGGATCAGGATGGTGGCGATATCGTTGACCGACTTCCCGAGATCGGGCAGGACAAGGTTGCCGATTTGCGACGGGCTGGTGCGGTGCGTCTCGTTCCGAGACATCTTCACCGCCACGATGACCAGCACGGCCGCGCATAACCCCAGAATGGCGAGTTGTTTGAATTTCATGATCATGGACTCCCGTGGTAAATGATTAGCGTTCAGTTTTCCTTCTGCGAATGACGAAGAACCCGATCCCCGATACGGCGACGAGGGCGGGGACCAGCAGAATATTGATCAGCTTGATTTTCATGCCCAGTGCCTCGATGCCCTCGCGGAGATTCCGTCGTACCTGCTTGAGTTCCTGGCGACAATTGGCAGCTTCCTTCCTGAAGACGGCCACTTCCCTCTGCTGCTCCGGGCTCAGCACGAAGCGTTGCCGATCATCCTTCTGGCGCTGGAGTTCGTCCATTCGGCGCTGCGTCGTTTGAAGCTTCTGCTCAAGATTCTTTTCTTGTTCCATCCATTGCTCCTGGGCCGCGGCTTGCAGCGCCAAAACGCGGGTGAAGGGGCGTTGCGTGCGGCCTCGGGAACGGAGTCCGATGAGGTCGGCGCTGCCGGCCATCTGTTCGACCATGTTGGCGAACAGGGTCAGGTTGTCGTTAAACGGCTGAAAGGCCTTGTAGCCGAGAAAATTCAACTCCTGCCCGCAGAAGTCGTTGTACAGGACATCCGCATCGGCGACAAGGATGACATTGCCGTCGCCCTTCGATTCTTTCATTGTGGACTCCGAATCCGCCGCGGAGCTGACCGTATTGGTGTCGCCAACCGGTCGGGGTTTGCCGTTGGGGAAGGCGCTCTTGAACCGGCCCTGCAGGCGGATCGCCAGGTTCAGGCTTGCCTGCCCGCTTTTGAACTGGCGGCGGAAGGCGTTGGGATCGAATTGCAACATCATGGTGTCAGTCAGGCAACTTTTTTCAGAGGAGGTGATCAGGGGCGTCACCTTGATGCCTTCCGCCGCCTGGGCGCCGAACGAACCGGCCATGACCAGCATCAGGGAATTCAACGGGGCAGTGAGCACATCCCCTTCCGCGAAGTTGGGCTTGCGCAGGCTGAGGTAAAGCGGACTGTTTTCAACCGTGTTGTTCCGTCCGCGCAGAGGGGTCATGGCCTCCAGGTCGGCCACGACCTTCCCGGGTTCATACTGAACGCCCCAGGCCTCGAACAGTTTGGCGAGGTTGGACGACCGGCTGGGCATGCCGAACTGGCCGCCGTCATTACCGCCGGAATCGGCCACGCAGAAGGGATCCACGAAGGCGAGGAGACGCCCGCCCCGCAAGACGAACTGGTCGAGCGCGAAGAGGGTTGTGTCCGGCAGGTCTTTCGGGTGGACGACGACCACCGCCTCGACATCGCCGTCGATCCGTTCCGTGGTGGCCGGCAGCGTGCGGACATCGTAGTCCTGCGACAAATCGCGGAAGGCAGCCCACGCGGGTTCAGGTTGGGGGCGTGGCTGGCCCGGCATCGCGAAGGGGGGTGGGGTGGATCCCATAACCGGCAGGCTGCTCAGGATGCCCAGGACGGGTTTCCTGGCGAGGGTGACGCGATGAATCATGCGGGTCACCGAGTATTCCAGCAATTCCTCGGTGCGCGGATCGATCATGGGGAGCGCGGCCTGCCGGTCACCCGACACCGCTAC
>JBAXWO010000319.1:0-3793 GCA_037128375.1 bacterium | reverse complement strand
CAGCTCACGGGTCGGAGCCAGAATCAGGGCGCGGGGCGCCCCCATCTTGCCGGGGTTGACGCGGGGCTTGCGTAGGAAATGCGTGAAGATGGCCACCAGAAACGCCGCCGTCTTGCCCGTACCCGTCTGGGCACGGCCCGTAACATCTTTGCCCTCCAAGGCCGGGGGAATGGCGCGAGCCTGCACGGTTGTGCAATATTGAAATTCGAGATCCGCAATCGCATGCAAAATCGGGTCCGCCAGGTTCAGATCGTGGAATCGGGTTTTTCCCTCGGCTGGCGGCACCACGTACTGATCGGGCGACCACTTCGCCACAGGCTTGATTTCGGCCGGCGGATGCGGGACCGGCTTAGGATCGGCGGGCCTGGACGCCGGGGCGGCCCGCCCCGGCGCCGCACGCGAAGGGGCGGATGCCGGTTTGGCGCGCGCCGGACGGTGCGCGGGATGAGGTGCCGGAGGGGACACGGAACGGGCCACCGCCGGAGCAGGAAGGGGTTTCGCAACAGGACTATCTTTAACCGACGGAGCCGCCGGCTTGCGGCCAAGACGTTTGATGTGATGACTGATCTTTTGAATTAATCTACGTACCATAGGGGGAACAGGCTACGCCTTCCCCTCCCCCAATACAAGCTCCGTTGTCATCCTGGATAGTTCGCCTCGTTACCGGATCATGATGAGCAGCATCTTAAAGCGTTCCACCGCCTTCACCGAATGCGGAACATTGGCCGGCATGATGAACAATTGGCCGGCAACAACCGTGTTGGGGACGCCCCCAACCACCAATTCCGCCACGCCATCCACCACCTGAACGGTCGCATCGTACGGCGAGGTATGCTCGCTCAACCCCTGCCCCTTATCAAAGGCAAACAAGGTCAACGTCCCCGTTTTCTTGTCCAGGATGGTCTTGCTCACCACCGAACCGGCCGCATAGTCCACCCCGGTCGCCAACTCAATCACCCGTCCCTTGTATTCTTCGACATTGTTCATGCTCGTCTCCTTATTCAACCTGTCACACCCATTCTTCCTTCAGGATGCCGCCCTGGATGCCCACCACCACACATTTGAGGGGGACCTTCCGCTTGGCGGCCGCCGCCGCCTGCTTGGCCAGATGAAGCAAGCCCCCGCAGCAGGGCACTTGCATGATCATCACGGTCAGCGTGTTGATCCTGGCGTCATCGATGAGGGCGGTGATCTTCTCAACGTACACCTCCTGCCCTTCGTCCAACTTGGGACAGGCAATGGCGAGGGCCTTCCCCTTCAGGTAGTCCTTGTGGAAATCGCCCAGCGCATACGCCGTGCAATCCGCCGCCAGCAGCAGGTCACACCCCTGAAAATGGGGAGCCTGCGGCGAGATCAGGTGCAACTGGACCGGCCAGTGGGTAAGTTGCGAAGGTCGGACCCCGGCGGCCGCCTCGCCCGCCTCCGCCGCCTTGGCGCCAAAGTTCATGACCCGGGATCCGGGACATCCCGCGTGTGCGACCGGGCCCGGCTTGGCATCGGCCAGGGGATTCGGGATGCCGTGCTCCTTCAGGTATTGCACGGCCTGCTGCAAATACTCCTGCTGGTTGTGATCCCGTAAATGCTCCAGGTGGGCCTTGATGGTATTGGCGCCGGCCTTCACGATGTTCACCATCACCCGGGGCTCATCATAGGGCGCCGCTTCGCGCTCCTCGATGATGATGGCGCCCTCCGGGCAATGCCCCAGGCACGCCCCCAGCCCGTCACAGAAGAGATCGCTGATCAACCTGGCTTTGCCGTCAATCAACTGGATGGCGCCCTCCGGACAATTGGGAATGCACAACCCGCACCCCGTGCACTTGTCTTCCGCTATCTTGATAATGTTTCGTTTCATGTACGTACTCCTTCTTCGTTCTGATGGGGGCATACTGCCATAGCGCGCCCCGATCAGCCTTGATGCGCGTCAAGGAAATGAAAACCTAATGGCTACAGACTCGACGTCCCTGTGAGACGTCAGCAGACTGTTTCTACTCCCCGCCTCGCCCCGGGAATATGCAAATCCGCCGGGCTCAGGATCCCTAATCCCGGTCGGTTCAGCACATGCGTATAGATCATGGTCGTCGCCACATCCGAATGCCCCAGCAGTTCTTGCACGGTCCGAATATCACAACCTGCTCTCAGCAAATGTGTTGCAAACGTATGCCTCAGCGCATGGCAGTTTACCTGCTTTGCAAAGCCCAAATCCTTGGCAGCCTGGGCAATCGCCTTCTGCGGCACATTTTCGCTGATATGGTGCCGCATATGCCGTCCGCTGCGCGGGTCCGTACTGATTCGAGCCGCCGGAAACACATACTGCCAGCCCCACGATGTCGCCAGTCCCGGCGACTTGCGGAGCAAACTCTCCGGCACAAACACCTCGCCGAATCCCGCCGCTTTGTCCTTTTCGTACTGCAACTTGCGCATCGCCAGATGCGCCGCCAACTCCACGGAATAAGCGTCCGGCAAGGGAACGCGGCGGGATTTATCGCCTTTTCCGCCCACCACATCGATATACCCGTTCTCCCAGTCAATATCCTTAACCCGCAAGCGGACACACTCCATCAGCCGCATCCCCGTCCCGTACATCACCCGAGCCATCAGTCCCGCCGTATCCGTTAACGCCGCAAGCAGCAGATCGATTTCCCGCGGCGAAAGCACCACGGGAAGCTTACGTTTCGTATTGGGCCGCTGGTAATTCCCAAGATCACCCAAGTCAATCTGCAAGACATACTTATACAGGAAGACCAGCGCATTCAACGCCTGTGCCTGCGTGGCTGGCGCCACCTTCGCGACCAGGGCCAGATGCTCCAGGAACGCCACAACACGCTGCGGATCCTCTGGAAAAGCCCCCTTGCAGAAGCGGGCATACCTCTCCGCCCATTCGGAATAGGTCTGCTCCGTTCGGATCGCCAGATTGCGAACCCGTGTAATATCCCGCAAGCGCCCCAGCACCTGCAGCACATCTGGAGCGTTCAGTACCGCATCCTTCTCAACCCGCCTGGCTACCGTTTCCGCCGAGGGAACGGCCCTCGCCACAGTGGGGTGCTCCCCGTCCAATTCGCGAGCTGCCTCGCGACATTCCGTCCAGTTGAACTCCTTCACCACCGGATTTATCGAGACCATTTCAAACAACATCTCGATTGCGGAAACGGCCTGCCGATACTGAAACGCCGCAACCTTCTCACATCTGCCTAATTCGTCGAAATAGCGCATCAAAAAGGCCTTATCCACCTCCTTCAGTTTGACGCCATCCAAGCTATATGCAAACTGCTGGGCATACCGGATAGACCACTCTGCAGGCGCTTCCGGGTTTACAGGGGGATTTTCTACTGGACGGAATGACGCAACGTCACGTAACCCGTTGAATACAAGAGGCTTTGAAGGAAAGACCTGAAAAAACAATGGCGATGCGACAGGCCGGAAGGCGATCCCTGCCCGTATTCCTCTAAATGCGCTGTATTTATTGGCTGTCAGGCACGGAACCTCAATTCTGATCAATGAAACATCCCCACACAAACCCAGAAGCGCCACTCTGCAGCGTGACCACTGACATTCCTAAGAAGGATAAACTTCGCGTAATTGCACCAGAATTCGCGTTCTTTACCCGTCATCTCAGATTGAGGCTTGATTGGATTCACAACTTTGATAGTATTTATGAAGGTAACGAATAACAAGCCTATAAATAGATTAAGAATAGACAACAACCAAACCACATTAGACAGATTCACTCCGTCTAATAAACTCCCGCGCGCCAGCGGCTATTGCAACACCCGTGATATGAAAAGGTCACGCGGTA
>JBAXWO010000318.1:0-3797 GCA_037128375.1 bacterium | reverse complement strand
CCTTGATTTCCACGCCGAACCGGATATTGACGATGTTTTCAATTGAAATGGCGCAGATCCAGGCGTCGCGTCCCTCCAGTTTGTAGAAGCTGACCTTGGGCTCGCGCTGTTCCATCCGGTCTCCACTGGAGCTCGCGGCCGCCAGCATCATGCGGCGAACGGCCTCGGGATCCTGCAGCTCCACCATCAGCTGGCAGGGGCGGGTAAGGATGGAGGCGATGGCGGGGATGAACAGCATTTCCTGGCGGCCGCCTCCCAGCATGGGCGCCCCGAAAACGCCCAGGGTGTCGCCGGCGCCGAAGGTGATGATGGGATCGGCGTCATGGATCGCCAGGTGAATTCCCGGTCCTATCTTATCGAAAGCCACCGGGTCGATCGTGGTGTAGCGCCGCAGCAGGTCCGAGAACATTTCGCGCGTAACCTTGGTCCAGGAGTCCTCCGAGAGATTGAGCGAGAGCAGCATCAGCGGCTTCGGGGAAAGGGTGGGCAGGCGCAACGGAGCGCCGTCCGCCTTGTGCTGCATAACGGATTTGAGTCCGTTGTAGAGGCTGTTGTCAATGAGCGGGAGGATGAACGTCGTGAGTTGCAACTCGCCCGCCGGGCCGTCATCCAGGCGGAAGGCGATGGGGTCGAAATACTGGCGCCAGAATCGCGAATAGTTGTCCACATAGACCTTGTAGGCGGCGGCTTCATCGGCCGTCACGGTGGTGAGGGGATTCTCGAGCAGCGTTTTCATGCGGGCCGGGGAACCGTATTGCGGGCAGGAAGCGACCAGAGCCTTGTCCAGGGCGCAGGAACGGGCCACCGAGGGTTCCGCAGCCAGGTACCCCTTGTTCACAAGTGTCTGAACGTCGGGTACTCCCGCCTGACCATCCAGCCGGTGAAGCAAGGCGGCGGCGGTGAGATTTTCCATTTCACCCTTGGCGGCCAGTCGCCGGAGTTGGCCGATTTTGACTTCGGGCCCGACCAGTCGCCGGATGAAAGGGTCGGAGAGATAGACGTAGCAACGGGTTTCCGGCCGGACCGGGGTCTGGGAAAGCATGTAACGGAACTCCTCGCTCTGGCCCAGGCTGCCGGCGCCACCGGCCTTACGCGTGGCGAGAATCCGTTCAGCCTCGCTGCGGGAGGTGCTGATGATGAGCAGGTCCTTGTCCAGTACCCAGAATGACGATCCCGCTTTGCCCGCTTTTTCCTGAACCGTATCCTTCAGGTCTGCCACGCCGAGAAGATTGAGGGCGGGTTTGAGCAGTCGTGCGCTGGGGATGCGGGCCAGGACCGTCACCTCCGTGCCATCGATGAAGAATAGATCGGGGAAGATGACGGCCATTTCCGTGACCGCGCCGGACTTGATCAGCAGATCCCGCACCCATTGCTCCGAGAGCGCCAGGCGTTCGACGTAGCGCTGCTTCAGATCGTACGCGACGGGATTGGCACTGGCAAGGGAGCCGCCCTGGAAAACAAAATCGGCCCCGCCATTCAACAGGGGCAGGAGCGTTTCCGGTTTCGGGAAATAGACGAAAGCGCAATTGGCCGGGACCTGGTCGGCCATGGGCAGTGCCCCGGGTTTTACCCCCTTGAGCATTTCACCGAAGGGATGCGATTGGACGGCCACGCCGGCAAGCGTGTCGAGGGCCACCGTGGCGTCCGTCTTCGTGCTGGTCATTGGCCTGAGCGGCCGCAACTGCAAGGTTTCCCGGACCGCGGCTCTGCCGCCGAGCACGCCGAAGGCATCGGTGCTCTCAACCGGGCCCCGCGCCGGATTGAGAGCGAACCCGGACACCTCCGCGCCGTAAAGCGTGCTGCAGCGAGACAGCCAGTAGTCGACGATTGGGGCATCGCCCTTTCGCGCATAGCTTCCCCAGGCCATGGCCCGGGACTCGGCCCACTTAGCCATCATGCCGGCCTCGCCTTCCCCCGCACGGGCGTAGTCCCATGGGCAAACCCTCGTTGCCCCGGTCACACGGTTTGTGAGAACCAGCGATTCAGGGTTCATTCCCGCGCCGGGCTTGACGAGGGCGGAAACGATATATTCCAAATGGGTTGAGGCCGCTTGGGGGTTCTCCGCTCCGGTGGGCGGCGGCTCGACGGTTACGTCATATTTGGCGCACAAGGTTTTGTCGATGGTCACGCGCTCAGACTGTCCGTTATTGAAAAGCACCCAGTGTTTGCCGTCGGCCACCTGGGGATCCCTTTGCAGGGCCAGCAAACGGCGCTCCGTTCCGGTGGTCTGGTCCTGATGAATGGGGACCGCCGGTATGAGGAAGAAATGGGCGGCAATCTCGTTGAAGTTCCCGGCGATATGGCGCGCGGAATTGGTGCGAATATCGCCCCATGATTCCGGGCCGACGTGGTTATGGGATGCCGCATACTCGAAGCAGGCCTGATAGAGAATCCAGAGGGAGGTGCCTTCCTGTTCGATCTTGGTTTGCAGCGCAGCCTTTTGTGCCCGGTCGCCCTGCGCCCTTTCCCGACCTTCCGGCGACAGGCCAAACTGAATCTGGGAAAGACCGGAATTCCTGCCGGCATCCGTGAGGGACCAGATCCCGTCGGCGGGCAGGTCCAGTGTGCCCGTCAGCACCCGGAGGCCGAGTGTCGGGTGGGTGAAGCCTCGCGTCCCCTGAACGGAGGTTTCCGCCCGCGAGGTGATAGCGAGCAGGACGATTCCGATCACGATCATAGCCGACGTTTTCATAAGTCCCACTTTCGTTTGATTAACTATAAAACAATTCACTGGCCTACCCGCATGCTGGCACTGGATGCGGTTCATGTCCAGTCGCGAGTTGAATTTCCGATCCTCGCGGGCACCCGCATTGGTGAACGTTCGCCTTCACCCGGGAGAGGTGCTGGCCGAGGAGTTCCTGAGCCCGATGGTGATCAGCCAGTACAAACTGGCCAAGGAAATCAGCGTGGCGCCTCGGCGAATCAACGAAATCGTGCATGGCAAGAGGGCCGTTTCTGCTGACACGGCCCTGCGGTTGGGACGGTACTTCGGCATTGCATCGCAATTCTGGCTCAATCTTCAGTCCCACTACGATCTGGCGATGGCGGAGGACCGAATCGGCAGTAGGCTGACGGAAGAGGTTCATGTGCGTGCCGTTGCCTGAGCCGAAATAAAACGCCGGCGAATCGAAAGGGTCGGGATAACCGCGGAGACCATCAGTCCGCGCCATGGCGGGCAAGGAGGCGCAGGGGGGGGGCGCCTCACAACAGTTCGAAAGGGCTGCGTACGCCGATACCGGTATATTTCGCCGTGTGCAGATATATTTCTGAAGTGGAAATGTCCTCATGGCCCAGCAGGTCCTGGACATCGCGAATGCCGACACCGCTGGCCAGAAGATGTGTCGCAAAGGAATGACGAAGCGTATGGGGTGACACTCGCTTATCGAAACCAGCCCTGTTCACGGCCTCGCGAATCATCTTCTGAAACGTTACATCCAGAACATGATGACGGCGAATAATGCCGTTGCGGTGATCGCGCATCAGCGACCGCGATGGCCAGAACCAGACGAACTTCTCACCCGCCTTCGGCCATTTCCGCTCCAGTGCTTCCGGAAGTTCCACGCCCGGCAGATTGGCCTCACGATCCTTCTTGTGCAGTTCCCGCAGCCGTTCGCGATGCGCCGTCAGTGCAGGCACAAGTTTGGGTGGTATCATCGTTAAACGGCTTTTGCTGCCCTTCCCGAATTGTACGGCGAGTTGTAACCGCTCAAGATCAACATCCTTCACGCGCAGCCGCAGAAGCTCTGCCAGGGGCAAGTCGAAAGTGTAGCTGGCGTGGCGGTTTGAAAATGCATCAT
>JBAXWO010000317.1:0-3806 GCA_037128375.1 bacterium | reverse complement strand
CTCGTTTCAACCTGTTATACAACTTGACGGCTTCACCAGTCTTCAGGATTGTGATTTCACAATCCTGCAGATCGGTAACGGCCTTGCTGGGCTTGGCTCGACCGTCCCACCCGGTGGCAATGATCAAGACTTCCGGCTTCGATTCGAGTAGCCACTCGACATGCTCGAGTTTCAGATCGTGGGTCTTGCCTACCTTGCGCGTCCTGCCGTCGCTACGGACCTGCAAATCGAAAAGTGGCCTGGGGATGCCACTGTAGGTGATGCACGCAAAGGTGCAGATGCCAAAACGACCGGGCGGATTGATGCAGAGCCAGCCCACGAGGGTCACCAAGCCGATGGCAACGATCACGATTGGTTTCATACGTTTCATCTCATGATCCTACCCGCCTCCGGCGGAAGTGCCTTTCCCCTTCGTGGTCTTAGGCGGCGCTCATAAATAACATGTACAATACTCATTTGGTTGTGGGATGGATTGTGTAGTTCCATTCGCCATGGAAGGGCGCGGGAACGAGGCGGATGCGGGTCATCTCCTCGTTGGTGATCCGATGCCCTGTGGCGTACTTGCGCCGGTCCAGGCGGCAGGTGACTTTGAGTCCGGCGGCCGTGGTGGTGCGCGCAATCAGGTTCACGATCGTCTCATAGTCGCGCAACGGTTCGCCGCGCCAGTTGGATGAGATGAACGAGAAGAGGCGATGTTCGACTTTGTTCCATTTGCTTGTTCCGGGAGGAAAGTGACTCACGGAAACGGACAGGCCGGTTTGGTCGGCGAGTCGTTGCAGTGCGACCTTCCACAGCCGCAAACGGTAGCCGTTGCTTCCGCCCCCGTCGGCGGTGATGAGGAGCCGGACGGCTTGTGGATACAACGCGCGGCCTTCCGCGCGCCACCAACCCCGGATCGAAGCCACCGCAAAGGCCCCGGTATCATGGTCGGTGCCCACATTGACGAACCCGGTGTTGCGTCCGATATCATAGATGCCATAGGGGTAGGCGCGCGGAACCTCAGGACTTGGGAAATCGTGGCCGTTGACCTTGAGGGGCACCTTCGCTACGCGCCACTGCCGGCCGGCGTTGACGTAGTTGCCAATCAACTCCTTTTTCTTCGTGTCCACGGAAATCACCGGCGTACCTTCCCCCAACGCGGACTTCACTTGCTCGTTGATGTAGTGGAACTGCGCATCACGGTCCCCATGGTCGGCCCCTTCCTCCGTCTTACGGTTGCTTTGCAAGCTGAAGTGCTGGTCATGGAGCAGTTGGCCCACCTTCACCGCGCAAATGGGGTGCGCTTCCCGCGTCAACTCCCCTGCCAGGGTCCGCGTGCTCTTGCAGATCCAGCGCAACGGCGTTTCCGGATCCCCTCGCGTTCCCGGTTCGATCAACCGATCCAAGGCCGACAGCAACCCGGGATCGCGTTCCGTAACCGGCTTGCGTCCAGCTCCCGCCCTTCGAATGCGTCCTTCCGGCAGCGGGACCCCTTCGGCAATCTCGCGCAGTCCCTTCGTGATCGTCATGCGGGACATCCCGCACGCCCGATGCACCGCACACACACCGCCATACCCCAACGACTGCGCCTCGTTCGCCGCCACCAACCGCCGTGCCCTCTCGTCCAGCAAGCCCCAGATGCCGCCCAGTTTCGTGCGAAGGTCCCGGTCTTGTGTTTGCATGCCAAGACCGTACCATCTTCGCCTCTACATGTACATGTTATTTATGAGCACCGCCTTAGTGTCCTTCCTGTTCAAATTCTTCTCCGAAAATTATGCGACGCATGTTCGTCGCATCGCTGTACGGAACACTCTAACATCGTCAACAACTGCCAACGTTCCGGTGCCGCCGCCGAACGGAGCGAGGCAGGCTAACCCGGCGGTTATTCTCCGCCGCCTAGTTCGCTGCTGCCATTCTGCATGGCCTTTTCAAGCTCCAAATCGGGTTCTTCGAGGACAATGTCATCCACCTTCCCTCCAAGGGCTTCCAGTGCGGCCTTTGCTGCACCACGTACGTAGTACACCTTCCGATATGGGGGTCCGCCCCGCGTGAAACAGGCGTTGTCGGCAAGAAGGCCACGAAGCTTAGGGATTGCTTCTCGGTATTCCTCCTGCTGACACACGCGGACAGCAGTCAGTCGAGTCCAAGGCGACTGGTCGCCGAGATTCCGCAGTGCTCGCGTCTTAATCTGCGCACGTCCGAACTCCTGCAATGCTTTCCAGTCAGCCTCCGCCATGTGCCAACCCTTGTGCGTTTCAAACCATTCGCGGTTCATGAGATCGCCCCAACTGAGGTCAAACATCAAAAGTCCCCCCGTGTCGAGCCGCACAAAGAGCACCCGTTCCTTCGAGTCGAAGAAGACAATGGCATGCCGACTCCAGTCGGGGAGTTCCGAGTAGTTGTATACGCGAACCAGCGTGCCCCGAAAGCCGTAGATCGCAATCGGGAACTGTGCCATGGGGTCTTCCTGTCCACCCCATTCATCCATTGTCACAACGCTGCTCCCGTCGTTGGGGACGAAAATCCTGATTGGTGCGTAGTTATTGATGAGATGGCGCGCCCACAGGGTGGTCTCCCTGTTGCCATCTTTCTTGCGCAGTTCCGCCCGACAATGCCCCGGCTCCCCTATGCTCGGCCATATCTTGAAGGTGTGGCTACCGTCCTCGGACTTAAAGAGCGTGTCAACAAGAGGGGCCGTCTCTCCGCGTGCGAATGCGGCGAATGCAACCATGACAAAACATAGGAGAGAGACCCTCATCATCTTGTTTCCCTGCATCGAACGTTCTATCTGTAACGCATGACACCCCCCCTGTCAGGGAACCGATGTCTTACCCCCGTATTCTTCAAGTCCCTGCCGTCCCGACTATACTGTCGCCCACAGGAGCATTCCACAAATATCTAAGCATGCACCTCATACCGCCTACCTACTATGCCTCCCTCCCCAACGTGGGACCCGCTGCCCCAGCGGCGCCATTTTCCCCGCTTGCGTATCATTTTCTTCGTGAAACGAATTCCAAGTCGGGAGCTGCCATGGTGTCAAATATCGCGCCCCCCCTCTCGCCTCGAAGCATCACACCGGCTTCCGTCACACCCCTCGCTCTCATCTTGTCATCAGTGTCTATTACCTCTTCTACAATCAGGTCTTCCGCGTGATCTTCATAGCGGACGTGGTCGCCAATACAAGGAGGAATATCCGTTTTGTAGTATCGAAGCGAACTCTGTGTTTTGTCTGTCATTCCTGATCATCCCAACGGCCGGGTTCACTGGACGCCGGAGGCGCCAACTTCCGGCGGTACAGTGCGACCCGTTGTTGGGTCATCCCTTCGATCCGTATCCTGTGGTTTGTCGGCCCGCTGTTCCAAGAGATAACCTGCCAAGCATGCTGCAACTGAAGCTCCAATGAAGCCTCCTGTGAATAACCCCCAAACCAAGTCCAATCTGATATTGTACTCAGCAGGTATGGGTCCACCATGGACCATCTCTACCACGTCGCCAGTGATCACCTTTCCCAGTACACCACCAACAACAACTCCAAGGACACTCCAGGCGAACGCCTCTGCCGCACACCTGCCCTGCGCCAAGAGTGAGACTATGTAGGTCATCACCGCAATGAAGGGGCCAATATAGATCCACTCTTTAGGGTACACCCCAAGCAGAACGCCTGCCGCAACCGCGCCAGCCAAGAGTGGCCATAGTTTCTTCATTGGTTCACCCAACTTACTATTCATCCGATCCCGCTATCCACGGAAGACACCCGACAAAACCCACGCCAGCCTCACTCCATCCAATGAGCCACCACACCCACTTCCACAAACCCCTACGGTCCC
>JBAXWO010000316.1:0-3806 GCA_037128375.1 bacterium | reverse complement strand
ATAGAGGTATATCTTACGCTTCTTCCCGCCCTTGACGCCCTCGATCAGGCACCCGATGTTGGTCTTGCCCGTGTAGTTCTTACCAAGAGACGACGGCTCCGGCAGGACGGCCTTGAGAAACTTCAGCGGCACCACTTCCCGGCCCTCGTACATCACCGGGTCAATGCGGGTCATCCCCACGTTCTCCAACACACGCAAGTGGGTCAGATATTGCTCTCCAAAAGTCATCCAAAACCGGATCCGTTTGAGGCCCTTGATGTTCTTCACGAGTGATTCGAGCTCCTCGTGATACATGAGATACATTTCCTTGGGCCCCACTTCGGGAAAATCAAAAGTCTGATGAACCGAGAGTGGATCGGTTTCCTTCCAACTCCCGTCTTCCCAGTACTTGCCGCGCTGCGTAATCTCACGAATGTTGATTTCAGGATTGAAATTTGTCGCAAACGCCTTGCCATGGGATCCGGCGTTACAGTCCAGGATGTCAACCGTGTGAATCTCATCGAAGTAATGCTTCCGGGCGTAGGCGCAGAAGATATTGGTCACGCCGGGATCGAATCCACACCCCAACAGCCCCATGAGACCTGCCTGCCGGAACTTTGCCCGGTACGCCCACTGCCATTTGTATTCAAACTTGGCCTTGTCCGGCGGCTCATAGTTGGCGGTGTCCAGATAATTCACGCCGGTGGCCAGACAGGCATCCATGATGGCCAGATCCTGATACGGCAACGCCACATTGACCACCAGGTCCGGCTTGAACTTCCGGATGAGCCGGATAACGTTGGCAGGGTGGTCGGCATCAACCTGGGCCGTTTGAATAGTCCGCTTCAACTGGGCGGCAATCGCCCGGCACTTGGACTCCGTGCGACTGGCCAGACAAATCTCCGTGAAAACCTTCGGGTTCTGGGCGCACTTATGCGTCACGACCCCGCCGACTCCGCCTGCCCCAATAATCAACACTCTGCTCATGTATTCAACTCCATCACATCGTGGTTCGCAGTCAAATCGTTCTAAATCCACCGGCATTTATCGCGAACGGCCTGTTTGGGATGATCCGCCTCCACCACGCGTTGTCGCGCGATATTCACCAGAACCCCCACGGCCATCATCGACATCAGCAGACTTGAGCCCCCGTAACTGATAAAGGGCAGAGGCAATCCCTTCGTGGGCATGCACCCCGTCACAACCCCGACATTGATCGCCGCCTGAATCGTCGTCATCAGGGTGAACCCCGTTCCCAATAGCCGTCCAAAAAGATCGGGAGCCTGCAAGCTGATGACCATCCCGCAGATCAGGAATCCGGCGAAGAGAGCGATGACCAGGCACGTCACCACCAGTCCGAGTTCTTCCCCAATGATGGCGAGAATAAAATCGGTGTGAGCCTCCGGAAGAAAGTACTGCTTCTGAAGGCTTTCCCCAAGACCCACGCCCCAAAACCCGCCCAACGTGAAAGCCTCCATGGATTGGTGCAACTGGTAGGCCGCCGCCGGGTATTTGTCCGGCATCAAGAAAGCCAGGATACGCCCCCGGCGCACCTCATCATGCAGAATGGCCAACGCAAATCCAACCATCCCCACAGCGCCCCCGCCAAGCAGGTAGGGCCACGAACTCCCTCCCACAAACAGCAGGGCACCCCCCACCATCGCAACCAGCAGAGTCGTCCCGAAATCGGGCTCCAGAAAGATCAGCCCCAACATCGCCGCCAGCATCAGGCCGGGCTTCAGAATGCCATCCAGGAAAGTCGAAACTTTCCGCCCCACATACGCCGCCCAGGCGCTGAGCATGATGACCACCGCGAATTTCGCCAGTTCCGAGGGCTGAAAGCTGACCGGGCCCACTTTGAGCCATCGACGGCTTCCCCCGATTTTGTATCCGATGTGCGGAATGAGCACCAGCACCAGCAGGGCCGCCGCCAGAACCGTAATCGGGATCCAATAGGCGCGCCAGTAGTGATAGTCCACTGAGGCCGTCAGCAAACCGGCCACCAGCGCCACCGCCAACCAAGCCATCTGCCGCTTCAGGAAATAGCTTGAGTCATTATGGACATCGACCCCTTTAACAGAACTGGCGCTGGCCAACATAACGATGCCCAGCGCCAGCAACAAGAGTACGATGCCCACTAAAATGGTGGGCGTTTTCCACATCAGTCGACAGGTGGCGGAATCTTGATCGTCTGACCGACCTTGACGTCCGGCGACGTCAGGTTGTTAAGCCGGATAATCTCCTCGGCCCGCACTCCGTACATCATGGCGATCGAAGCCAGATCCTGATTCGGCTCGACGACATGCAGCACCTCGTTCGACTGCGGGGGCTCCACCGGGGCCACGTTCCCCGGGGCACCCTCGGGCGCCACTACCGGTTCAACCGGGGCTCCACCCGCCGGCGCCGCCGTGTCAGGTTTGCTCACCGCCGCTGCGCCCTTGGGGAGCGCCAACTTCTGGCCGATGTGGATCCGGTCACTGGTCATGCCATTGACCTGCTTGATCGCCTGCGCTGTCGTCTTGTGACGGTAGGCAATTCCGCCCAGCGTATCACCCGACACCACCGTGTACTTCTCGCCATCCGCCACCGCCGCCGGAGTCGCCTTGCGAGCCTTCCGCACCGGTTCCGGAGCACTGAGATTGACGTAGCCCGGAAGGATCAGCTTCTGACCGATGTGAATCTTGTTCGCATCGGCGATCTTGTTGAGCTTCATCAGGTCCGCCTTGGACACATTGAACCGCTTGGCAATCAACGACAGGCTGTCACCCGACTTCACCGTGTACTTCTTGGTCGTCAACTCCTTGGCCGGAGGCATATCGATCTTCGGCATCGGCGGCGGCACCACCACGGGGGCAACCTCAACCGGAGGCGGCATCACCACCGGGGGCGCTTCGGGAGGCGGTTGTTTCCCCATCGTCGCGCACCCGCTACTGAACATCAACGCTCCAACCACTACGCCATGCAACGCCACTATCGATCCAACCGACCATGCTTTATTCACAACGATCCTCCTTTTTCAATCTGTACTGCAATATTCGAAAATTGTTCGCCACGATCCTCAAAACTCTTGAACTGGTCAAAACTCGCGCAGCCCGGGGAAAGCAAAATCACCTCGCCCGCCTCGGACTCCCTCCAAGCTCCACGAACGGCCTCCTCCAAACTCGCACACTGACAACACGAAACGACATCCTGCCATGCCGCAGCCATGACCTGAGAATACTTGCCGATAAGATAGACGCGCCTCACACGATTGGCCAGACTATTTTTTACGGGTTCCAAATCATTTTCCTTCAACAGTCCCCCGGCAATCAGGCGCACCGGCCCGCGCGCCATCCGCAACCCCGCTTCCATGGCGGCCAGGTTGGTCGCTTTCGAGTCGTTGACAAAGGTCACGCCCCTGGCAATCGCCACGGTTTGCATCCGGTGCGGCAATCGCTCAAAACTCTTCGCCGCCTCCCCCACGCATCCCGGCGGGGCCCCGCAGCCTTCCATGGCCGCCGCACAGGCGGCCGCCGTCAGCCCCATGATTTCGTTGTCGAACGGGGTGCCTTCCACCCGAACCGGCGTCCCCATCCAGCGACTGACCAGGCTCCCGGCCTCGTAGCGATAGTCCGATTCCGGGGCAAGGGCAAAGGTCCTGCAGTGGCACGACTCAGGAACCCCCGCACGCACGGACGTCGGCGCGGCCAACGGTAAGACCGCCATCTGTCCCCGTCCCATGCGCGCAAACAACCGGGCCTTGACCGACTGGTAGACCTCCATCGTTCCATGCCGGTCCAGATGATTGGGGTTGATGTTCAGCAAGATCCCCACATCCGGCGCGAACC
>JBAXWO010000315.1:0-3809 GCA_037128375.1 bacterium | reverse complement strand
GTGTGCTAACGACCGGATAATGAGACTAAAAACGGGCTGAAAATGGGTAACACTTTTGAAGGAAGGATTCCGGGAGGAACCTTCAGGAGTGTTACCGATGAAGACGAAGCAGAAGGTTAAGAAGGCCGCAGTTGATCAAGGGAAGAAGGGGATGAGCCCCCCCAAGGGGGGGCTCGGCGGACCGGTTGGTCACGCGGGATGGTTTACATTCGAGCAACGGCGCAAGGCCGTGAGACTCTATCTGGAGGAACGAATTCCCTCGGAGTTGGTGGCGAAGGAGATTGGCGTCACCAAAGGGACGGTGTTCGACTGGGTCCGGCTGTACCGGGAGCGAGGCGAGGCAGGACTGCACCCGGCCTATGAGGCGGTGCTGCAACGGCGTGGCAACCGGGCATTGACGGCGGTCCAGTCGAAGATCGTGCAGGTCAAGCGGGCGAACCCCGGTTTCGGGGTGAAGCGCATCTCCCAGTTGCTCAGGCGGCTGTTCTTTGTGCCGGCGAGCGCGGAGACGGTGAGGCGGACGCTGCACGCGCAGCAGTTGATGCCGAAGGTGAAGCCCAAGCCGAAGCGCAATCCCTCGAAGCCGCGTTTCTTTGAGCGTTCCACGCCGAACCAGATGTGGCAGAGCGACATCTTCCCGTTCCGGCTGACAGGGCAGTTCGCCTACCTGATCGGGTTCATCGATGACCATTCCCGATATATCACGGGGCTGGAACTCTACCGGACGATGACGGCGGAGAACGTGCTGGAGGTGTACCGGCGGGCGACAGGGACTTACGGGGTGCCCAAGGAAATGCTGACGGACAACGGTCGGCAGTACACCAACTGGCGTGGCAAGACGCGCTTCGAGCACGAACTGCAGAAGGACCGGGTGCACCACATCCGGAGTAGTCCCCACCACCCGATGACACTGGGCAAGATCGAGCGGTTCTGGAAAAGCATTTGGGAAGAGTTCCTGAACCGGGCGCGGTTCGAGACGTTCGAGTCGGCGCGGGAGCGGATTGCGTGGTGGGTGCAGTACTACAACCAGCAGCGGCCGCATCAGGGACTGGGCGGGCTATGCCCGGCGGACCGGTTCTTTACGATCCAGAAAGAACTGGGAGCGGTGATGAAAAAGGGGCTGGAGGAAAACCTTCAGGAACTGGCGCTGCGGGGAAAGCCGAAGGCGCCCTTTTACATGGTGGGCCGGATGGGGGACCAGTCGGTGGTGATCCGTGAGGAAAAGGGCAAGGTGCGGATGACGGTGGACGAGTCGGAAGGCAAATCGGTGGAGTACGATCCGGAAGGAGGAGCACATGAACACGACGACGGAGAAAAAAAACAGGCGGACACGGCGGAGTTACAGCGCGGGGGAGAAAGCGGCGGCGGTGCTGGCGGTGTGGTCGGGGCGGCGGCGGACGGCGCGGGTGTGCCGGGAACTGTCGGTCAACTGGGGGATCCTGCGCAGTTGGGAGCAGCGGGCGATCTTGGGGATGCGCACTTCGTTGGGGGATCTGCCGGGCGAGGAGACGCCGACGCCGGGCGGCGGGGTGTTGGGGAAGCGGCTGGAAACGCTGTTGGGGGAAGCGGAAGAGCGTCCAGCGATGGCGCTGGAGGGTCTGGCGCAAGTCGAACAGAAGGAGTAACGTATCCACGGAACGTGGGGGAGGTGTGCGATGAAGACAGGGCCGATGCGGGATTACACGGGTCGGGATCAGTGCCGGGCGGTGTTGGCGGTATGGACCGAGAAACGCTCGGTGAAACAAGTCTGCGGGGAACTGGGCGTCAGCGGGAAGGTGTTTCAGCTTTGGCAGGAGCGGGCCATGGAAGGCCTGCTCAAGGCGCTCCAGCCGCGGGAGGGGCGGGAGGAGGAACGGGGGCCGGCACTGAACCCCCGAATGAAGCGGCTGCTGGACCGCAAGGCGATGGAACAAGACGGGCGGCTCCCCAGGCTGACGAAACGGTTGGCGAGCGTAAGTGCTATGCCGACGGTGACACACCCGGCCTGACAGGACCGTTCGCCAGGGAGGTGAACCATGACGAAGGTGGAGGGACTGACGGAAGTCCTGGCACAGCGCCGGGCGGAACTGATCATCCAGGTGCAGGCGGGCCGGCTGACGGCGGCGGCGGCGGCCGCTCAGATGGGCGTGTCGCGCAAGACCTACTACAAGTGGGAGCAGCGGGGCCTCTCGGCGATCCTGGCGTCGTTGCGGGAAGGGAAGCGGGGCCGGCCAGCGGACCCCCGCGATCCGGAGAAGGAAAGGCTGATCAGGGAAGTGGAAACGCTTCGGAAGCAGGTGCGGGTGCAGGACCAACTCCAGCGGGTGAGAACGTTGATGCGGGAACCGGAGCCGGATGACTCGTCGTGGTCGGCGACGAAAAAAAAAGGTGGAGCGTGACACGATGATCATGGAAGGCATAGAGGCACTGAAAGCCGGGACGGGTTGGCCGTACGAACGGCTTTGCCATGAGACCGGGGTGCCTCATGCCAGCCTGATGCGGTGGAAGGCCCGTCACGGGCGGGGCGACCCGCCCGTGACGAGTCCCGGTCCGCACAAGGTGGAACCGCTGAATCTAGCCGACTTGATGGCGGACCTGCAGAGGTTATCCCACGGTTCCCATCGCACGGCGGGAACGGGGGAGTTGTACGAACAGTATCGTGGTCAGCTCTCCCGGATGAAACTCCGGACCCTGGTGGCGGAGGCCCGGCGGGCCTGCTGGCAACAGCGGGCATTAGGGCGGCAGCGGGTCTACTGGCAGGCACCCCGCCTGATCTGGGCGGTCGATGATGTGCTCATCGGCCACACGGGCAACGGGCGTCTCTACTGCAACCACATCCAGGATCTCAGTTCGCGCTACAAAATGCCCCCGGCGCTCACCGAGGGCCATGTCATGGAAGGAGAGCAGGTGGCTCAACGACTGGACAGTCTGTTCGAGGTCTACGGCCCGCCGCTGGTTTTGAAACGTGACAACGGGGCCAATCTGGACTGCCAGGCCGTGGATGAGGTGCTGGGCCGCCACGGCGTGGTGCCGCTCAACTCGCCTTTACACTATCCCCCGTACAATGGCGGGATCGAAAAGGCCCAGCGGGAGTACAAGGAGGCCCTGCTGGCCATGGGCGACGGGGATCATCTGGTCTTGAATGAACGCTTGATCCGTTCAGAACTGGCCATCTGCAAGCTTAACGATCTGTTCCGCCGGTGCCTGCATGGGCACTCGGCTTATTGGTCTTTTGAGACTGGCATCGCTCGACAGAAGGACTATACTCGGCGTCAAAGGAAGGAGGTGTTCGCGGAAATGATCGTCTTGGCCAAAGTGGCCCTGACGGAACCGGACGGGAAGAAGCCCCTGTCGCCGGCGGCGGCATGGCGTCTGGCTGTCCATACCTGGTTACAGTTCCATGGCATGATCACCATCGCCACGGAACGAAAAGTGTTACCCATTTTTCCATGATTTTCGGTCTCATAAATAGGGTTGCACCACACCGTTAATAAGACCACCGATGCCGCAGGAGTGGTCGTGTTCTCGACTGGCGATGTCCCCGCCGTATCATCGGACGGGTACAAATTGCGTGGCCCAATCGAGAAACTCTTCATCACTTCCGTAATCGCTTCGGCAAACGGGTTCGAGAAGAGGGCGGTGAATTACCCTGAGAGAATTGACGTGATTGAATTGAGCAGATACTGAAGGCCAACAACCGTCGTATTGCCAACCCGCGGCGGGTTGTCAAACGGAGAGGCGAGGCGTCGGCATACATGTGAAAATCAGAATTCCATTATTGATTCTGCCGATCATTGCGACTAGTTGCGCATTGATACCGCAACCCGTTA
>JBAXWO010000314.1:0-3815 GCA_037128375.1 bacterium | reverse complement strand
CGGGCGTCTTCGGATGTGCTGGTGGGTGAGATGCATAAGGTGTTCACCGAGAAGAACACCTTTCGAATCGATCACTATCTGGGTAAGGAAATTGTTCAGAACCTGATGATCCTGAGGTTCGCAAACCTGGTGTTTGAGCCGATCTGGAACCGTCAATACATCGAGAGCGTGAGCATCGTCTGGAAGGAAGCGCTGGGGGTTGGACAGCGAGGGGGCTATTTTGACGGTTTCGGTATTGTCCGTGACGTCATGCAGAATCACCTGTTGCAGATTCTCGCCCTGCTGGCCATGGAGCGACCCGCCCGCTTTGAGGCCCAGGAGGTCAGGGACGAGAAACTCCGCCTGTTACGTTGTGTGGCGCCCCTGTCGCTCGCGAATGTGGCCATCGGGCAGTATGGCGCCTCCGCGTCAGGGAAGCAGCCCGCCTATGTATCGGAACCGACCGTGCCGCCGGACTCGCTCACCGCGACCTATGCGGCGGTCGTGCTGGGAATTGAAAATCCCCGTTGGACGGGAGTGCCTTTCTTCCTGGGGGCCGGCAAGGCCATGGACCGGCAGCTCAATGAAGTGCGCATCCGTTTCCGTCCGGTGGCGCAGGATATATTTAGGGCCTCAGTGGGGCAACTGGAAGCGAACGAGCTGGTCATTCGTGTTCAACCGGATGAAGCGATCGAGCTTAAAATCATGAACAAGGTCCCCGGGTTGAAGATGGAACTTCAACGAACAGACCTGGATCTGCATTACAAATCAACCTTTGACGCCCTGATTCCTGACGCTTATGAGTGCCTTTTGCTGGACGTGATGGAGGGCGATCGTAGCCTGTTTATCCGTGCGGATGAGTTGGCGGCGGCCTGGGATATTTTTTCGCCGGTCCTGAATGACATCGACAATCAGAAGGTGGTACCGATGCGCTACCCGTTTGGGGGGTGCGGACCGGAAAGCGCCTTGAACCTGGCCAGGCGATGGGGGTTCAGCGAAACAGTGGTGGATTGACCGCTACGGCGGCCAACAGGACAATAGGGCGGGGGAGAAGCCATGGGGTCGATCAGGTTAAGATCGTTTCGATCGGTGGACGATTTGAATGCCGCCGCCGCCGATGTCCTGCAGCAGCATCTCATGCGGGAATTCGGGCGGGCGCACGCGGTCATGCTGTCTGGTGGCACGACGCCATTTCCCGTCTATGAGGAGCTGATGCGCAGGAGATGTCGTGTGGCCGACGACGGCTTTGTTTGTTTCTCCGACGAGCGTTTCGTTCCGGAGACCTCCCCGGAGAGTAACTACGGGCGGACACGGACTTTTCTTGGCGCCATTGGACTGTCTCCGGAGCGGACGCTCAGGGTTCATACGGACCGCGGACTAAAGGCCGCCGCAGGGCAATATGATCGGGACCTGAAACAGTACATCAAGAGTGGAGGCCGGCTTGCCCTGGGCCTATTGGGACTGGGGGGCGACGGGCACACGGCTTCCCTTTTCAGTGAGAAGGACCTTGAATTGGGGCGGGGGGTGTATGCTGTCGCCATTTCCCGGGACGAGAAGCCGGACAGGATTTCCGTCACGCCCGACTTGTTAAAATGCTTCGAAACGCTTATCTTTCTGGTTGTCGGGTCTGGAAAGGGAGACATTGTGAACCGTCTTCTGAAGGACCCGACACAGGTGACGGCGGGAGTGGCTGTGCGTGACGCGCCGAGTGTGCAGTTGTGGCAGGCCTGAGACGGCGTACGGTGCGGGGTAATGATAGGAAAGGAAGGTTTCGCGTGATCGACAAGAAGAAAGACTGCAAACACGAACATGGTCATTCCGGACATTTATGCGTTCTGGCCAGTCAGGGCCGTTTCGATGAGATCAAGGCTGACGTCAAGGATCCCAAATTTATCTGCTTCAACTGCGGACGCGTGGCGGATCACGAGGGCAACCTCTGCAATCCGATGCCGCTTGAGAAGTGATCTGTCCGAGCAGGGCGGGTTGACGGGACAACGGGATGGGTCAGTACATCCGGCGGCGGAACAGATAGCCTGCCAGCATCATGCACACGAGGCCGATCGTCGCCATCGGCCAATATTGCGGCCATAGCAGAGTCAGGCCGGCCCCTTCCAGAAACACCGATCGGACCACAACCAGGAAGTAGCGGAGCGGGTTAAGGCGCGTTAGATGCTGGAGAATGACCGGCATATTGGCGATGGGGGTTGAAAAGCCTGACAGGACAACCGCCGGCACGAGAAAGAGGAACGCGCCCAGCAGCCCTTGTTGTTGGGTGACGGCAATCGACGAGATCATCAGACCCACCCCGATCGAGGACAAGAGGAAGAGAAACAATCCCAGGAAGAGCGCCGCCAGGCTTCCGCGAAGCGGGATGTGGAACCAGAACACGATAAACAGGATGATGGCGCAGGCCTCCAGGAACCCGATGATGACGGCCGGGATCGCTTTCCCCAGGAGAATCTCGGTGGGCCTCAGGGGCGTGACGAGCAACTGATCAAACGTGCCCGCTTCCCGTTCCCGGGCCACCGAGAGCGCGGTGACGAGCAGGGTTACCACCAGTGTGAGAAGCCCGATGATGCCCGGCACAATGAACCAGCGACTGACGAGGTTCTGGTTGAACCATGGCCGCACGATCATACGCGCGGGCGGATTCGCCCCCCCCTTGGCGCGGATCCAGGACTCGTTGAAATCCGCAACGATGGAGCGGGCGTAATTGAGCGCCAGCATCGCGCTATTGGAATTTCGTCCGTCAATGTCGATCTGGATATCGGCAGGCTGTCCCAGGGCGAGCCGCCGGCTGAAGTCGGCGGCGATGCGCAGTACCATCAGGACCTCTTTATTGTCGATGGCGGAAGTGATCTGGGCGTCGTCTTCGATCGGCTTGCGGAGTTGGAAGGTTGATGAGCCCTCAAAGCGGGCCAGTAGCGCGCGCGATGCGGCCCCTGAATCCTCGTTCAGGACCGCATAGGGCACGTGGTTGAGGTCGAAGGTGGCCGCGTAACCGAAGACGAACAGTTGCACCAGCGGCGGGCCGATGAGCACCACGCGACTCTTCTTGTCTTTCAGCAACGCCAGGAATTCCTTGGCGACCAACGCTCGAATACGGTTCCACATGGGGGTTCTACTCCAATCGTTTCCCGGTGCGCCGCCATGCCAGTCCGATGAAAAGGGCGCCCATCAGCAACAGGGCCAGGGAATTGTTCAGAACCAATTGCCAGACATCGCCCGCCAGGAAGACGGATTGGAGAATGGCCACGTAATAGCGGGCGGCGAGCACATGGGTGAGCCCTTGAATCGGCCATGGCATGCTGTCGATATCGAAAATGAATCCCGAGAGCATGAAGGCGGGCAGGAACGTCGTGATGATCGCGATCTGACCCGCCACGAATTGGTTGCGGGCCAGGGTCGAGATGGTCAGCCCCATGCCCAGCGCCACCAGCAAAAACAGGGCCGATGTGCCCAGGAGCAGGAGTAACGAGCCGCGCAGAGGGACGTCGAACAGCCAGATCGCCATGCCGACGGATAGTGAAAGTCCCCCCATACCGAGGACAAAGTACGGCAGCAACTTTCCGAGAAGGATTTCCCCTGCGGCGACGGGGGTCACCATGAGGGCTTCCATGGTTCCCCGTTCCCATTCCCGGGCGACCACCATGGCGGTGAGCAGGGCGCCAATCAAGGTCATGATCACCGCCAGCAGTCCGGGGACGAGGAAGTTGCGGCTGCGCAGTTCCGCGTTGAACCAGACGCGCGACTGGAGGGTAACGGGTGGAGTCCAGGCCGCGCCGCGGGCCTTGGCGCGTTGGGCGAGCCAAGTGCTCCAGACTCCCTCGACATAG
>JBAXWO010000313.1:0-3820 GCA_037128375.1 bacterium | reverse complement strand
CGGCCGCGCGGTGCGTTCGGCGTCGCCGGCAGGTGTGGCGGCCTATGTGCCGCCAATGGTGGCGATGGGCGACCTTTCCCTGACGAATCTTCTGCGGGACTTGCGCAAGACGCAGCCGTCGCTGGCGGCCGCCGTTGGATCCGCCCTCGAAGCGCTTGTCGCCAAGCCGGACCGGCGTTACGCCCCCTGGTTCTATGCCGTCATGAAGGCCGACGGCGCCCTGGAGTTTCCGGTCAGCGGCAAGTTCCTGTCCAAGGCGTTGCAGCAGGTTTGCGGCAACAACGAGGGACGTTTCAACAGCGAGTTTGCGGGCGGCGATGCGCAGGGCGCCGCGAACCTGAAGGCCTATCTCGGCAAGTTGCCCAAGGAGAACAAGCCGTAGTCCGTTACGGAGGCCGGGTTAAAGTGTTGTGCAGGGATGGATGACTTTGCGCTTGTTTTTGGGATGGTCTATCATGATTATGAATGTTCTGTGACCGATGACGGCCTATGAATGATTTGAAAACCAAATCCGATCTCGCGCGTGAGCGGCACGGGCGCTGTCGTGGAGCGGAGGTTCGTCCGTTCGCCGTTCGGCGCCTGGCCGTGCTGCTTCTCGTGTTCGCCCTTTGCCCCTGGCACGGACTGGCCCAATCGGAAACCGCCATCCTGGTGGAATCCGAGGCCGCCAAGCTGATGGGCAAGAAGCTTTATACGGACGCCATCCGTGTTCTGGAGAAGGAGATCAACGGTCCGTTCCAGGCGGATCACAGCGTCCGCTACTGGCGGCTCGGCGAATGCTACTACATGCTGGGCAAGTACGCCGAGGCGCGTCCCTGGTTTGAGAAGGCGAACAAGAACCTGACTTCCGCCGAGAGTCGGATGGTGGCGCAGTACCGCCTGGTATGCATTGCCTACAAGCTTGCCGAGATGGATGACGCGCTGAAAAACACCGAGGCCTTCGTGCGCGAGTTTCCCGATGCCGAGCAGGGCGGCAAGCTGCTCGTGATGAAGATGAAGGCTCTGGCGGAGCGCGGCGCGAGCGCGACGGCGGAACTCGAGGCGCTGCGCAAGCGGATCGGCAACAAGTACGGAGGCGGCGTGAGTCTGGCCGCCGAGAAGCAGTTGACGGATTTCTACCTGGCCACGGGCGCCATCGACAAGGCCATGAGCGGATTCCAGGGGATTGTGGACACGTTCCGCAAGGCGCAGGCTCAAGCCATGCAGGAGAAGCGACCCGTGCCGCCTGACATGCAGGATGCCTACGACTACGCCGCCCTTCAGTTGGGCTGGATCAACATCAAGACCCAGCGCGAGACCGAGGCGGTCAAGTGGCTGGAGAGCGTCCGGTACAATACCGAATGCATCCAGAAGGCGAAACTGATGCTCGCCAATATTGCCTATGAGAAGCGCGACTACGCCCGGGCCAAGAACTACCTGCTGGAGAACAATCTGGTTGAGAAAGTCGAGTCGATCGACCTGCGGGCGGAGATGTACCTGGTGCTGGGATTCTGCGCGAAGAAGTCGCCGCAACCCAAGATGGAGGAAGTGTTCAGCTACTTCGGCAAGGTGGCCAAGGAAAGCCGGAGGTACGCCCAGGCGCAGATGGGCATGGCCGACACGGCGCTGAAGTGGCGGCAGCCGGATGCCGCGGTCGAGCATTTCGAAAACGCGTCCGCGTCCGCCGGGTACGCGGCTGAGGCGTTCTTCAACCTGGGCACGATCTACCTGGAAGCCGCGGAAAAGGAAACGGATGCGGCCAGGAAACAGGAGTTGCTGAAGAAGGCGGCAGACCGGTTCAATAGCCTGACCACGAAACACTCGACCAGCCGGTTTACCCAGGATGCCAAGCCTGCCATCGACAAGTTGATGGCCCAGGGGTTCGAGATCAAGCTCAGCGTGTCGGATGATGAAGTCATTCAGGTGTTGGAGGAAACCGTGAAGAAGGTGCCGGGCACGCCGCAGGCGGCGCGGGCTCTGCTCAGTATCGCCCGCGCCCACCAGAAGTCCTCCGTGAACCCCAAGACGAAGTTGTATGACAAGGCGCCCGACTTCGCGGGTTGCGTGGAGGCCTGCAACCGGTTGCTGGCTTTCGACGGAAACGTACTGCCGCCGGCCGAGTGGAAAGCCATGCGCGCCGAGGCTTTTTTCTTCAGGGGCATCAGCCTCATCTCCAGCGTCGGCCGGACGGCCGGCGGCCCCTTGGATCCCGCGTACGTGAAGAATGCGGATCTTCAGAAGGGACTGGCAGACCTCGAACAGGCCCAGAACCTGACGGACCCGCGTGAGTTCGCCACGCTCAGGAATATCGAGATTGCCCGCCTGGAGGGGTTGTTCAAGAGCGACGTTCCCGAGCAGCGGCAGACGGCGGAGCGGATGTTCACCGAACTGCGGGCGAAGTACGGTCAGGAGCCGCGCCTTCAGAAGGTGGCCGCAGATCTGGCCAAGTGGCGTCTCGACAAGAAGGAGGTCGTGGCGGCGGCGGATCTGTATAAGGATATCGCGGACCGGGCCGGCGACGAAATACCCAGGGACGATATTGTGAAGGTGTTTTTCACGGCGGGAAAACTCTACAGTTACGCCGCGCAGGAGGCCCGGGACCGGGGGGGGCGGACGTTTGTCATCCTGATTCAGCAGAAGGAAGTGGTCCCGGCGGCGGGACTGCTGGAGACCCACAGGCCATTCCGGACGGTCGTGCGGTTGGGAGGAGTGGAGGGCGAACTTACGGCCGAGGAGGCTCTGAGGAAACTGTCGCAGGCTTCGAAAATCCCGTTCGTCTGGGACGGGAAGGCGGCTTTGGACCTGAGGACCCGGCGCGTGAAGCTCGCGAAGAACGTAGGCACCGTGTCCGAATTGCTCGGACAGATTGTGGACTTCCGGACGCAGGGCATCGCGTTTGACGCCGGATTCACCAGAGGGAAGCCGACCCTGCCCCCGTCAGGCGTTGACGAAGACGCCTCACCGGAAGAGAAGGAGCGCGGGAAGACGATTGAGGTGTACGCGCGCGGGGACTGGGCAGGCCGGTTCGAGGCGGTGTCCAAGTCCTACGGGGTCTGGAGCCGCCTGCATCCGGGGCCGTACATGTTCCTCAATGTGTTCAAGCGGCTGGAGGAGGGCGCTAAGACGAGGATCCTCTGGGGCGAAGGCATCAACAGGGAGGACGTACTGGCCGAGGAAGGCAAGTCGGCGCCGCAGGGGATCAATCCGGCGAACAACGTCACCTTTGACGATGTTCTGACAGCGCTGCTCGATCCGCGCGGTCTGGAGTACAGCATCGTGGCGCGCAACGCGTCGGACGAGCTCTACGAGAAGGCCAAGCAATGTTTCAACGAGGTGCGGAAGTTGTCTCCGAAATCCCAGGAAGGCGAGGAGTCGCTGTACATCCTGGCGATGAACTACTACCGGCAGGAGGATTATACCCGCATGAAGCTGGTGCTTCAGGAGTATCTGAAGATCTTTGACGGGCCCAACTTTTCCCATTACCTGAAGGCCTGCTACTGGGTCGGATGGGTGAACGAGCGCGATCGGCAGTTCCGCGACGCGATCAAGTACTACGAGCGCGCGGCGCAGGAATATGTGACCCTCTACCGGCCGGGCACCAACGAGCCGGCGATTTCGAAAGAGGCGATGGCGGAGCGGATGTCCTACGACACGCGCTTTGCGTTCGACGAGCCCATCAACGGCACGATCACGAATATGCCGTTCGGGGACAAGTTTCTTGATTTTGTGCGGCTGAACACGAGCGTGGACGTGCGGATGGATTCTTCCGCCTCGGACATCCTGGCGCCGGTCGACATCGGCGCCGTCAAGGATCGGAAGATGTATGACATCTTCTGGGACG
>JBAXWO010000312.1:0-3830 GCA_037128375.1 bacterium | reverse complement strand
GATAATGAGCGCCGGATTCAATGCGCGGATCTTCCGGAGCAGGCCACCCATGTACAGATACCACAACAGCGTCTTGATCCATTTGTCGCGACCGTTCGTCTGGTCCACTCCGAACGGCAACTCCAGCATGCGGAATTTCTTGCGCAGTTCCGTATCTCGTTTTCCGTCCAGAGGCTGCATGCACGCATATAGCAACTCGTAGGCTGGAGCCAACGCATCTGCCAAATCCCGCAGTGCAGGCCATTGTAGTGCCTCGATCTCTGGCGGATACCGATGCAGATACACAACGATGGGTTTCGCTTTGCTCATTTCGCGCCCCATGATACCTTACCCGTATGAATTTGACCAGCGCCCGCATTCTGATCGCTGGGGGTGAATCCTTGGCCGGAGGAGCACTCATGGAAGAGACGCGCCGACGCCGTCTCGACGCCGCGACCCTCTCCGCCTCCAAAACCGCCGACTGGGCTGACGCAACGGCCATCGAGAAAGCCTTCCGTGAAATCCGTCCCGATCTCGTCTTTGTCGTCGCCGGCGAATCTGGGGGCATCGCCCTCAATCGCGCCCACCCCACGCGCCTGCTGGAATCGAACCTGCGCGTCGTCCTTAATGTCATCGGCACGGCAGCGCGCTTGCGCGTCCCCCGCCTGCTCTATCTTGCCAGTTCCTGCTGCTATCCCCGCGACGCTGCGCAACCCATGCGCATCGAGAGCCTCATGACTGGACCCTTCGAGACGACCAACGCCGCCTATTCAGCCGCCAAACTTGCGGGAATCCTCGAATGCGAAGCCATCCGCCAGGAACACGGCCTGGCCTATTTCGCCGCGATCCCCTCTACCCTCTACGGTCCCGAGGACCACTTCGACCCCGAACACTCCCACGTAGCCTCATCCCTCATGGCTCGCATGCACGAGGCCAAATTGCAGAACGCACCCGCGATTTCCGTGTGGGGGACCGGTAAGCCCCGCCGCGATTTCCTTTTCGCGCGCGATCTCGCCGACGCCTGCCTTTTCCTTGCCGAGCGCTACAACGCCTCCGGTCCCATCAATATCGGTCCGAACGCCGACCTCTCCATCGCAGAAGTCGCCGAAACCGTGAAACAGGTTGTTGGCTACACGGGGAAATTGGAATTCGACACCTCGAAGCCAGACGGCGCTCCCGTTAAGCGCCTCGATGCCGCCCCCTTGCACGCCCTCGGCTGGAAACCGCGCATGGACTTCGCCGCCGGACTGCGCGAAACTTATGCTGCCTTCATGAGAACCAGAATTTGACAAACCAAAATTTGAACTTGTCCGGGACCGTTCCTTAAGGTATGTAGAATGACACTTGTGGCTCAAGGCATACATACCCCCGAAATCGCCATGCTCGAACGAAAAGCCCGGGCTATACGTGCCTCTGTCGTGCAAATGGCTTTCGATGGCAAAGAAGGCCACCTTAGCGCCTCCCTCGCCTATGTGGATCTCGCCCTAGCCCTCTACCACACCTGGTTGCGCGTGGACCCGAAGAATCCCGGTGATCCGAACCGCGACCGTTTCATTCTTTCAAAAGGCCACGGATGCACCGGACTCTATGCCGTGCTGGCCGACCGAGGATTCATCCCTCGCTCCGCCCTGCGCGACTACAACATCCCGGGTAAGTGCCTGCCAAACCACCCCTGCCAGCACGCTTTTCCCCTGCTCGAAATGTCGGCGGGCAGCCTCGGCCACGGGCTCGGGGTCGCCACCGGCATGTTGGTTGGTTTGCGGCTCAAGGGTTCGCCGGCACGCGCCGCAGTCCTGATGGGCGACGGCGAATGCAACGAAGGCAGCGTATGGGAAGCAGCCATGTTCGCCGCCGCCCAGCGCTTGGACCATCTGGTGGCCATCGTCGACTACAATGGCATCCAGGCCGTTGGCAAGAGCGATGAAATCATGGGCCACACTTCGCTGGCGAGGAAGTTCGAGGCCTTCGGCTGGTCCGCGCGCGAAATCGACGGAACCAACATGAAGTCCATTGTGGACACCCTTTCCTCGCTTCCTTTTGAAAAGGGCCGTCCGAGCGCCATCGTCGCGCGCACCCGCATGGGCGTTTCATTCATGGAAGGCGACGTCCTGTGGCACTATCGCAAGCCCTCCGCTGAAGAACTCGCCCGCGCGCTGGCCGAACTTGGCGAACGACCCATCCAACTGGAGGACTAACCCGATGCGCCGCGCCTTTGTCGAAGCCCTCACCCAAGCCGCAGAGCAGGATCCGCGTGTGGTGTTCCTGACCGGCGATCTCGGCTACGGAGTCTTTGACGACTTTGTCGCTCGCTTTGGCCCCCGCTACATCAACGCCGGGGTCGCCGAGGCCCAGTTGGTCAATGCCGCGGCAGGGCTGGCCCGCGAAGGCTTCCGTCCCCTCGCCTATTCCATCGCCAGTTTCATGACGGGGCGGCCTTTCGAACAGATCCGTTTTTCAATCGGTTATCCCAGCCTTCCCGTCATCCTCGTGGGCGCCGGCGGCGGCTACTGCTACAGCAGCAGCGGCGTCTCGCATCATGCCCCTGACGACTTCGCTCTCATGGGATTGGTCCCCGGTATGACGGTAGTCGCGCCGGGCGATCCCAATGAAGTCCGCGCCCTCCTACCCCAGCTGCTTGAGTTACCCGGCCCGTCCTACATCCGCATCGGCAAATTTGGCGAACCCACCTATGACGCTGAATCGCCGGTGAAGCTCGGCCACGCCCGCCTGCTACGGAAAGGCGAACGGATCGCCGTGCTGACCACAGGCGAAATGGCTCCCCTGGCACTGGATGCGCTGCCCGCGCTAGCGAAGGAAGGCATTGCACCGATCATCTGCCAGTTCCACACCATCAAGCCATTGGACACGGCCGCCCTGAAAACACTAGCCACACGCGTCCACACCTTGATCATCGTGGAGGAAGCCGCCCCCTCGGGGGCGTTGTTCTCCGGCATCCGAGACTGGAAACAGGCTACCGGATGCGATGTCCGCCTGATCCGACTAGGACCGAGCGAGGATTTCGTCCTCGGCAATCCGCACCGCGAGACCCTGCGGAGGACTGCGGGTTTCGACACCCGAGCCATCATCGAAACCTGCCGTGCTGAATGGCCCTTTTCAAGACCACCCTAGCCCGTCCTCCGATCCCAACCCTTCATAACTCAAAATGCCAAACTAACCGGAGCCCCGCGATGAAATCAAAGCAAACCGCCAAACTCGTGGATAAGATCATTACATTTAGCGACGCCAACGAAATTGACCGTCGCCATTGCGTCGTGGACATGCTACGCCACTGCCCCATCCCCGACAGCGAACTCCTGCTCAACATGGGACTCTTTGTCACCCCCCAGCTCTTCTCACGCCTCCTGTTCATGGATCATCTATACCGCCAAGTCCTCGACATCCAAGGCGTCGTCATGGAATTTGGCTGCCGCTGGGGCCAGAACCTCGTCACATTCAACGCCCTTCGCGGCATCTACGAACCCTACAACCGCCTTCGCAAAATCATCGGCTTCGACACCTTTACAGGCTTTGGCGAAATCACCAAGGAAGATGGAGCCGTCCTTAAGAAAGGCGGCTATGCCGTCACCACTGGCTATCGAGACTATCTCGCTGCCTTGCTCGGCCACATGGAGAAGGAAAGCCCCTTGTCCCATATCGTCAAGCATGAGGTAATCCAAGGTGACGCCCCCGTCAAGCTCCGGGACTATCTCGAGCGAAATCCCCACACCGTCATTGCGCTCGCCTACTTCGACATGGATGTCTACAAGCCAACCAAGGAATGCCTCGAACTCATACGCCCCCACATCACCCGCGGCACCATCCTCGGCTTCGACGAAGTCAACGATCCCGAC
>JBAXWO010000311.1:0-3832 GCA_037128375.1 bacterium | reverse complement strand
CCCGGGGTGAGCGTGAAGGATGACGGCATCTGGGTGGAGCGTCTGGCCTGTCGCGGATGCGGCCGGCCGGTGGCGATGCTGCCTTCCTTTCGCGGTGCCGTACAAGCGTTATGCCGCGGGGGTGATCAGCGGGTTCCTGCATGAGGTTCTGCATGAGGGGCAGACACTGTCGGAGCTGGAGCGGACGGCGGGGATCACGCGGCAGACAGGGGCGTGCTGGCTGAAGCAGTTCGGGCTGGCCGCCAACGCGCATCGTCTGGTGCATCTGCCGCAGCTTGCCCCCGGGCCGGAACCATCGGCGCCGGTTCCGGCATCGGCTGCGGCGTCCGCGCCTGGCCCGGACCGGCATCCGCTTCGGGCGCAGATGGTGTGGGTGTGGTGCCGGCTGTTGGCGCTGGCGGCGTTGCGACGGAGCCGCGTGCCGCCCGCAGAACTGCCGGTGCATCTGCTGGAGTGGCTGCAGCCGGAACTGGCGCAGCTGCGTCCGGCGGCGGGCGTGTTTCGCGTGCTGCTGCAGGAGCGGGCGCGGGGGCCGCCCTGAGCGGCGCTGGGGGGAGGACATCCCGGCAAGACAGAGGCGCCAGGCGTGCCGCGTTGCAGACGCGGGACAAGCAGCGCCGGGCGGAGCGTGCCCGCAGCGCGGAAAAGGCATCTGCCCGAGGCCTGGTTCGGAGGAAACCCGCGTCTTTCCGGGTCTTCGTCGGGGCGTGTGTGGCGCGTTCCGCCAAGGCATACCTTCCTGCCGCCCGCGGCCGCGGGCGGCACCCCACCGTTATTGCGTCGATCCTTTCCGGGGCGGGTGTTGATTACGTCACGCACGGCGGCGCAGGCAACGCGCTGCCGGGAGCGAAGCAACCGCCTCACGACCGACGGAGAAAGGAAAGGACGCACCATGTTGAACGAGGAACGCGAAAAGACGGCGCTGGCGCGCTTCACGGTGATCGCGCCGCTCTTGGCCCGGGGGGATCCGCGCCCGCTGCAGGAGCGGCTCGCGGAACTGGCGGCGCGGGAATGGCCGCAACCCGACGGTTCGCTGCGGCAGCACGCGCCAAGCACCATCGAAGGCTGGTATTACGCCTACCGCGCCAAGGGCCTGGAGACGCTGCAGAACCGGGAGCGCGCGGACAAGGGCCGGGAACGCTGCATCGCGCCGGAACTGGCCGGGGCGATCGGGCGGCTGATCGTCGAACATCCTCGGCTGCGGACCCGGCATGTGATCCGGCACCTGCGCGAGACCGGGGACCTGAAGTCGGGCGGTCCCAGCGCGAGCAGCCTGTACCGCTACATCGCGAAACACCGACCGGCGCTGTGCACGCCGCTTCCGGCCCGGGAGCGGCGCGCCTTCGAGACCTCGCACCCGGGCTCTCTGTGGCAGGCGGACATCATGTACGGTCCCTACGTCCCGGTACGCGGTCCCGACGGACGGCTGCGCAAGCGCCAGACCTATCTGCTCGACATCATCGACGATCACTCCCGCCTCTGCGTGCACGGTCGCTTCTACCTCAGCCAGGGGCTGGACGCGCTCTGTGACGCCCTTGAGGAAGCGGTGCGCAAGCGCGGCATCCCCGAGCGGCTCTACGTCGACAACGGCCTGGTGTTCAGCGGCACCCAGCTCGGGCTGATCTGCGCCCGCATCGGCACCCGGCGCATCCGCACGAAGAAGGGCGATGCCGCGGCAAAGGGCAAAGTGGAACGCTTCCACAAGACCGTCCGCATGTCGTTCCTCAATGCGCTGCTGGAACTCCACCCGCCGGCGAACCTCGCCGCGCTGAACACCGCCTTCGGCAGGTGGGTGGAGGAGGAGTACAACGGCGGCCCGCACTCGGGCATCGACGGGGCGACGCCACTGGAGCGCTGGCTGGCCGGGTCCGCCTGCGTGCGGCTGCTCGCCGACGACGGCTCCCACGACCATTCCTTCCTCGTGACCGAGGACCGCGTCGTACGCAACGACGGCACCATCGTCTTCGCGGGCCGCGCGTTCGAGACCGACTTCGCGCTCAAGGGGCGCACGGTCGCGATCCGCCGCCGCCTCGCCGAGCCCGACCGGCTTCATGTCTATGACGACGGCCGGTACATCGGCATCGCCCGGCCGCTCAACCGCACGCTCAACGCCACACTCCCCCGCCACAAAACCAGCCCTGCAACCTCAGGAGACCTCGCATGAGCAAGAGCCCCGCCACTCCGACACCCGCCGGCCGTCGCGGCCTGCGCCGCGACCTCTTCGGCATCACCCGCACCCCGTTCACCAGTGCCGCCGTCCCCCTCTACCTGGATCCGCTGCGGCAGGAAGCCTGCGAACAGGCCGAGAGCTTCCTCCAGCGCCGCGGCTTCGCCTGTGTCCGCGGCGCCCCCGGCTGCGGCAAGACCCGCTTCCTCCAGCACGTCTGCAGCCTCCTCGACGAGCGCGCCGTGCAGACCGTCTACATCCCCTTCGCCATGTTCAAGGACGGCGACCTGCTGCGCGCCGTCTGCCGCCAGTTCAACCTCGACCCGCCCTTCCGCAAGAGCGCCCTGATCCGCACCGTCCAGGAGCATGCCGTCAGCCTGGGTGAGGCCGTCAATCCCGTGCTCGTCATCGACGAAGTCCAGCTCATGGACCAGGCCACCCTCGAGACCCTGCGCATCCTCGGCAACCACCGCTTCGAGGCCGGCAACCTCTTCACCGTCTTCCTCTGCGGCGGCGACGAGTTCATGCAGCGGCTCCAGCTGCGCGTCAACGAACCGCTGCGCCAGCGCATCTCCGCCTGCTGGCGCCTCGAAGCCTTCGACCGCGAGCACACCGCCGGCTACATCCGCCATCATCTCCGCCACGCCGGCGCCGAACACGAGATCTTCCAGGAACAGGCCGTCAACCGCATCTTCGACGAAGCCCGCGGCGTCCCCCGGATCATCAACACCATCGCCTTGGCCGCCATGGAAGCCGCCGCGACCGCCGGCACCGCCAAAGTCACCACCGACCACCTCGACAAGGCCCTCCGCAACCTGCCCCAGCGAAAGGAGACCGCCCGCCATGATCCGGACGCTCTTTGAACAGACCAAGCCCTCTTACATCCAGTGCCGCAATCACCGCCTGCTCCTCCGCGGCCGCGAGTTCGAAAGCCTTGATGTCACCATCCGCGACATCGTTCCCGTGCGCAAGTTCTTCAAGGGCAGCAAGCTCTCCTGCTGGAGCGTCAACGGCGCACCCGGCCGCGACAAACGTCTCTGCCCGTTCTGCCCCGACGCCGCGCGTTGCCAGAAACGGCTCCGCCTGAACCTCATCGTGCGCGATGACAGCGGCACCGAGATCCCCGCCGTGCTCGAAGTCCGCCCCGCCGCCTTCGACGCTCTCGACGCGGTCCTCGAGGGCGACGGAACAGCGACCGGAACCTGGAGAGAGACGCTCTTCCGCATCCGCGTCACCGTCAACCCCCAGGGCTTCGAAGACTTCGCCTTCGAGAGAATCTTCTGAACGCACAGCCGGCGCAGGCCCCAGGGCCTGCGCCGGTCTCTCCGCCTGACTGCCGCCTGCGGCTACCCCTCCTGCCGGTCCCCACCTCATGCCGTCCGCCATCAGTGTGAGAATGCCTATGCCCTCTCACGCTCCATCATGCCTCCCGGCACGCCGCTTCCCACGCTTCCCGGAACCCCGGCATCCACGGCGTCCCCGGCACACCGCCGAAAACAGCTCCTCACGCATCTTGACGCGTTACATTCGGTACCGCATCCGGCGGCGTGCCCGCGTTGCGGCGAGAGCCGCGGGTGGACGCGGCACGACTGGTACTGGCGGGAGTTGTTGACGGTGTCGCGGTACCTTCCCGGGGTGAGCGTGAAGGATGACGGCATCTGGGTG
>JBAXWO010000310.1:0-3834 GCA_037128375.1 bacterium | reverse complement strand
ACGCCGTCCTGATTCCCATCGGTTACGCCGGTGTGATCACCTCCCTTTCCGGCAAACAGGCGCCTGAAAGCGCCTTCGCAGGCAAGGATGAGAAGGGCGTTCGCGAGGACATTCTGCAGCCCGGCCTTTACTTCGTAAACCCGAAGGAGTTCCAGGTGAACGTCCTGGAGATCGGCGTCAATCAGGTCTCGCTGCTGGGCAAGGAAGGCGGCGCCGTTATCACCAAAGGTCAACTCGAAAGCCGCAATGTCGCCATGCAAGCGCTGGAAGCCAACATGCTGCAACAGCAGTCGCAAAAGCGTCAGGACTATTACCGGGAGAACGCCGCCGAGGGCCAGCCCAACATTCAGATCGTCAAGGAGTCGGGTGGTTCCTGGTCCCGGCAGCGGGCCGCACAGACGGTGACCCCGCCCGCCAAAGCGCTTCCCCGCGGCGACGCCCAGCGCGAGGACAGCACCCGCGTCCTGAATGAGTTTGTGACGTTTCCCTCACGCGACGGTTTCTTGATCAGCCTGGATATGACCCTGGAATTCGAACTGCAGCCGGAGCGGATCGCCTGGCTGTATCGCAGCTACGGGGACCTGCCCGCCGTTGTGGATAAGATCATCATGCCGCAGATTCTATCCATCACCCGTAACAAGGGTTCGGAGTATGGCGCCAAGGATTTCATCGTCGGCGAGGGACGCGAGAAGTTCCAGAAAGACATCACGGAAGCGCTCTCCAAAACCATGAGCGACCGGAAAATTCTCACGCATAACGCCCTGATCCGTCATGTGGACGTGCCCATGCAGATCCTGGATCCCATCCAGAAAGCCAGTCTGGCCATCGAGCAAAACCTTACCAATAAGGAGCGCCAGAACACCGCCAAGAAACAAGCCGAGCTCAACACCGGGCTCTCCATGATCGAACAGCGGCGGGCCCAAGTAGCCCAGGAAACCCAGAAGATGAAGGCTGAGATCGCCGCCGACCAGGAAAAGCAGGTGGCCGAAATCCAGGGCGAGACGATGAAACTGGTCGCTGATGTTGAGAAGGCCACCGCCTCGGTCCGCGCCGACAAAACCCGTACCTTGGGGCAGGCATCCGCCAACGCGATGAAGCTGGTCGAGGGCGAGCGGGCGCGGGGGTCCCAGATGAAGACCCAGGCCTTCGGTGATCCCGTCGCCTACTCGCTATGGGAGTTTGCCGGCGCGCTCAAGTCCGATCTCCGGATCAACATCCTGCATAGCGGCCCCGGAACCCTGTGGACCGACCTGACCCGGGCCGGCCTGGGTGACCTTGGCGGCGCCACCCTTCTTCAGGGAACGGAGGCCAGGGGCCCGAAGAAGTGACGACGGCGTTCGTGTATCATCCCGCCTTTCTACAGCACAACACCGGCTGGAAGCATCCCGAGCAACGACGGAGATTGACCGCCATCCGGGACGCCCTGCAACACGCGGGACTCCTGGATCAACTCCTGCAACTGGAGCCCGCGCCCGCCCCCCGGGACGCCATCACCGCGATCCATGATCCGGCCTATGTTCAGGCTTTGCAGGACCTTTGCGCCACCCGGCGCGCGTTTGACGCCGGCCATGAAGCGCTCGGCTCCTCGGCGACGTATGAGGCCGCCTGCCTCGCCGCGGGAGCCGTCATCTCCGCCACGGACGCCGTTATGGGGCACCGGGCAACCAACGCCTTCTGCGCCGTGCGCCCACCCGGACACCATGCGGAGCGCGACCATGCCATGGGCTTCTGCTTCTTCAACAACGTGGCCATCGGCGCCCGCCATCTGCAGCGACGGCACGGTGTCGAACGCGTGGCGATCATCGATTGGGATGTGCACCACGGCAACGGGATCCAGAACGCCTTCTACGCCGACCCCTCCGTCTTCTACTTCAGCACGCACCAGTTCCCGCACTACCCCGGAAGCGGACGCGCCCACGAAACGGGCGAAGGCGCGGGCCGGACCTTTACGCTGAATGTCCCCCTGGCGGCGGGTTCGACCGGAACCGACTTCCTGCAGGCCTTCAATCACGACCTGAAGCCGGCCCTGGCGCGTTTCAAGCCGGACTTCATCCTGATCGCGGCGGGCTTCGACGGGCATCGCGACGATCCGTTGTCCGCCATGTTCCTGACCGAATCCGATTACGGCGACATGACACGCCTCGTGCTGGATCTGGCCGACACTCATTGCCACGGTCGTGTGGTATCCGTCCTGGAAGGCGGGTACCACCTTCCCGCGCTGGCCGCGTCGGTCGAGGCGCACCTCCGGGAACTGATGCAGCGACCGATCGCAGGCGGTTAGCCCGTCAGGATGCGGATTCGCGATCAAAACTGACCACAATGGACCGCTGAAACAGGCCCTCGCTGAGATGCGTTGTCCGCAGTTCAAACGCCACCCGGTAATGCCATCCGCGGTCGTGATCTTCAGCCTGGATCTGCCCCCGCACACAGGGGGCATTCCACAGGGAGTCCGGCACCGTGGCCCACTCCAGCAACCAGGCAAACAGGAAAGGCAGGACATCCGCATCGAGATAGTCCAGGATCATTTCCCGAATCGGCCCCAGGCCGGACGGCGGGAGCAGGCGGAGACAGACCGCCTGCGGCGGCCCGATGATCTCCAGCGCGGCAAGCGCATCGTTGAAGGCGTCCTGAATGTCGGTGCTTTCCAGGCGCTCCATGTCCTTCTGAAGCATGGCTTCGGGAGTCAGTAACTCCGGGGTCAACTGACCGCCGGTGAGAGCCGACATCTCGATGATCGTCTGGGGCGGACACTCGGACGCAACTTCGTCAAACAGGCAGGACCAGAATTTGGCGGCCGTATTGACAAAAGGAAAACCGCGCACGTGCAATGTCTTCGCCCCGAACGCGCTCTCATCGCCTTCCTTGCGATGGCTATCGAGAATACCACTCATAATCTCCAACCCTTTATGAACCCGACGACACCGGTTGCGGGCAGGCGGGCAGGATAACCTCACTTAAAGACCGCTTGGGAACATGGTGCCGCCCCTGGGCATCACGCCAGTATCGGATGTCGCCCCCGACCACAGACTCGACAACCACGGTTTCACTGGGCTTGCCCAGTGCCACAACCAGCAAGATCTCATACTGCGGCTCGATCCCGAGGACTGCCCGCAGGGAGTCGTGCTTCACGGACCCCAGGATGCAACCGCCCAACCCCTGTTCGACGGCGCCCAGCAGAATGCTCTGGGCGGCTATCCCGTGATCGCACCCGAAGGAGGAGGCCACGGCGGTATCGCCCAGAATAACAATGTAGGCCGACGGCCGTTCGCCCTCCACCGGCCCCGACCAATCCTGGAGATAGGCCGCCCATCCCAGACTCTCGAAGACTTTGGCGTTCGTCCGGGGATCACAGCAGAGCATAAACCGCAGGGGTTGCTTATTCCCCCCGGAAGCCGCCAGCCGCGCGAGATCAACCCACTCCCTCAATTGGGCTTCGCCGATCTCAACATGTTCCTCGAATCGCCGATAACTCCTGTTCCTCAACACCAACTCGCGGACGGTCATCTTGCCCTCCCCTTCACCATGGGAACAAACCACACGGACACGTCGTCCGTCTTTTCGATCTTGCCATTCCGTTTCCTGAGGATCACCAGACGCTGGTTCATCCAGGCCCCCACCGGCGCGACCATGCGCCCGCCTTCCCTCAATTGCTTCACCAGGGCCGGGGGCACATTCTCCGGCGCACAGGTGACGATCACCGCA
Organism: bacterium; assembly: GCA_037128375.1. GTDB lineage: Bacteria > Verrucomicrobiota > Kiritimatiellia > CAIKKV01 > CAITUY01 > CAMBRF01. The sequence goes on along the minus strand of JBAXWO010000310.1, from coordinate 132 downwards.
TCAAACGGCTGCTCCTCCGGCCACCCCTTGTATCCGTCGCCGGTCAGCACCCGCACGCCCCGCTTTTCGGTGCGGGCGCGCAGCATGGCGGAGGCGCCCGGCGGCATCATGCGCGGCACCATGCGCTCGCCC
>JBAXWO010000031.1:0-12345 GCA_037128375.1 bacterium | reverse complement strand
TAGCAAGTTCGGCCAGCGCACGGGGGTCGGCCGCAACAGGCGCCAGCTTTGCCACGGGCTCCTCGACCAGCCGGGGCGGCGCGGAGACAGGTCCACCTCCCGCCGGAGCGGAAGGGGCCGGGGGTGCAGACGGCGGCGTCTGGGCAAAAGCGATGGCGGCAGAGACCGCTATGACGAGACAGGCAGGCAGAATTCTCTTTTTCATATTCTCTCTTTCGCTCTAAAAATACTCAGGTATTCAGTATTCAGGAGTCAGAATTCAGAATGGCAGACACCGTCTGCGACGAACGGTAAACCACAAGATCTCCAAATGCCTTCATTCTGACTCCTGAATTCTGACTCCTGAATTCTGTCCCCTTACTCCCGTTACAAACTATTCGTCACAAACCGGACCCGGATGAACTCCAATGCGTTGGTGAACGGGATGGCGTTCGTCACCGACATCACCCCCGTCACACTCGACGTCCGGACCGGGCCAAATTGCCAGGCGTTGGTGGCCAGCAGTGAATTCGTATTGTACTCGAGACGGTACACGCCACCCGTAACAACCGTCTCCCACGCCAGGACCTGCGGATTGAGCGAAAAGGCGGTGATGTAGAGGGCCATGCCCGGATCCTGCTGGAGCCGGTACTCGCCGATGTTGAGCGTGCCATCCCCATTGTTGTCGAGCAATCCGTCCGCCGGATTCATCGGATTGAGTCCGTGCAGGATTTCCCAGACATCATCCATGCCGTCGCCATCCCAGTCAAAGAGCGTCGTCACCGTCAAAATGCGGTAGTTGAACGTGTCGGCCACGTACACGATATTGGAATCCACCACGGGCGCGAGGCTGTAGGGCTGGGTCATCTGCACGTCGAAGCTGAATCCGTGCGTGCCAAGACTGGCCACATGCGTGCCGTTGGTCCGGTAGATGGCCAGTCGGGAATTGCCGGTATCGGCCACATAGAGGAGTCCACCGGGCCCGTAGGCAACATCACGCGGCATGTTGAGTTCCCCCGCATTGGTGGTGGCCCACTGCCAGACACCCGCTGAGTTCCATGACTGAATCCTGTTGTTTTCAGTATCCGCGACGATCACCCGTCCATCCGGTCCCACCGCCACACCCCACGGCCTCTGAACCAGCCCGTACACGGTGACATTCGTGGTGACCACTACCCGCCCCAGTTCATTGGTGGTCGTTATCATGTTTGTGACACTAGTCGTCGGAAGATTGCCCTGGGGCACACCTGTCGGCGAGAAGCGTCTCACCGCAAAATCATCCGTAACGTAGAACCGGCCGTCGGGCGCGATGGCAACATCCATCGCATTCGTGAAAATATTGGTGCCGCCGAACGCGAACAGGAAGTCTATGTTCGTGCCCGTTGCGGGATTGAATCCGAACACCTGAACGCGGAAGTTGCCCTTGTCCACCACGGCGAACCGGTTACTGCCCGCCCGCGGATCGAGACCGAGCCCATACGGCCGTATGAACTGGCCGGTCGCATTCCCGCTGGAGCCATAGGATCCCAGACAGGTGCCTGTGAGCCGGTTCCAGACCTGCAGTTTATTGTGCCCCGTGTCGGCCACGTAGAGGAAATTCCCGCGGTAGACGACGCGCGTCGGGCTGGGTGTGCCGGAGGCGAACTGGCCGGAGCTACTGCCCGCGCTGCCGAGCGTTGCCTTCTGATTCCAGCCGGGAGCCAGCGGCTTGATGTTGTTGCGGGGGTCCATCCCGTTAAGAACGCAGTAGCCGTCGGGAATAGAATCACCGTCGCTGTCCCGGTAGTAGTCGGTCGGGGTCCCAACCCTCCATGGGCCGAAGTCGCGGGTTTGAGCGGCCAATCCGGTCAGGGTATAAAGCGGTGAATCCCCGTACGCGACCGAGGCGCTGAACGACGGCCCGTCGAAGGCCCGGACGTAGACTCGGGCGCCGGAGGGCAAGGCGTGGCTGAACAACTTCTTAAACTGACCCGCATCGGACGGCACCCCGCCTTCGCCGAACGCGCCCCACGGCAGGCCGTAGTCGGCCCCGTAAAGAAGCTTGTCGTCCCCGCTAACCTGGCCGTTCACCGCAGGCGGATCTGGAATCCCGTCTGATCCCGCATAGATGACCTCAAACAAGCCGGAAGTGGGGCCGCCGTCGCCGCGCAGGTACTGGCCCAGCCAGTTCGTGACGCCCACGCCGGACAGCGCACACTTCGCCATGAGCGTATTGGTGGAGACCGCCGCCGCGGTCACCCCGTTCACGACAAACGGCATGTCCTGCTGCCCCAGCAGTTGCAGGCCGGATCGGGCAAGGTGCGACAACTGAATCGTCGGGTTTTTGAAATTACCGATACTGCCCAGGGCCATGCCCACCGGCGCGCCGTTGGTCAGGCCGCCCGGCAGCAACGTGCCGTAGCCGATTGGAACGCCCGACGCAAAGGACACGCCCGGTTCAGGAGACTCGAGTTCACCCTTCAAACCGGAATACGTGTTCGTGGTGGAGTTGTAGGCGGTCAACGTGAGCGAGTTCGTGGACGCAGCCGGTCCGTTGCTGGGGGTATAGCCGACCACCCAGACCCCGGGATCGCGGTCGCTGACCATTGCGAAGTCGTCAACATACAAGCCTGCGCAATCGGGATAATACCCGAAAGCGTTGAACCGGACCTGCAAGGTGCGGTTGCCGAAAATCTCATTGTCGAGGGCGACGGTCTGGTGGACCCACTCGCCCGCCGTTTCGTAGAAGACTGCGCCGTAGTCTCCTTCCGGCGTCACGTCGTACCAGCCGTTGCCCGGATTGACCTCGAGGAATCCATAGGCGCCAATACCGCACAACATCCAGAAATCGAACGTGGGGTTGGGCCCCACGGGAAGGAGAGGACTCGTCAGTCGCGCATCCGCCATATTCTCGGGAGTCGCCCCGTCAAGCGTGACGGACCAGCAATTGCTGGGACTGTAAGCCTCCGGCACGTCGTCCAGATCGGCAGGCAAGTAGGTCGGAACCCCCCATTTCCAGCCCCGCGTGTCGATGACCGAGAATTTCTGCGTCGTCACGGTCCAGCCGCCCTGTCCGGCTTCCATGGTGTCTCTGAAATCGACCTTCGTGGCGGGCATCACATAGAGGCCGGGCCCGAAGCCTGCGGTCGGATTCCCGGCCAGATCCTTGACCGCGCCGGGCAGCACCGACAGCATGATCCGTCCCAGCCCCGTGGCATTGGTCACACTAACCCGGTACCGGAAGCCGGCGCCGGTTATTTGCGAGATGCCGATGCCGGGGACGGTGCTGCCGGCCAGGGTCAGGCCCGCCGCCGTCAAGGGCGTGACCGGTTCATTGAAGCGAACGAGGAAATACACCGTTGACCCGGTCCGGCCCAGCGCCTGAATCCAGCCGGTGGGGGCGTTCGTATCCGGCGCCGGATGGTGCGTGAACCGGATGGCGCATTCGTTGATCAGGGACGCTGTGTTGTAAGAGAACTGCTTACCCAGTGCGCCGAACTCGTCCTCGAGTCCGATCGATGCGCTGTTCCCGCACCCCAGTCCGGCATTGGATTCAGCGACGTCCTTGTACTGGAAGACAATGTCGTTGTCGTCGATCAACGTCGCGGACTCCTCGATGATCGCCTGATAAGTGAACCGGGCGCTCGTATCCGCGGCGTACGGCAGATTCATCCAGGTGACCACCACACGGCGGTTCGGGGCCGCGCCCTCGACGCCCAACGTGACCCGCCCCCCCGCCAGGTTGTCGGCGCCTGCATCCCACAGGGGACAGATGAGACCGTTGGGCATCCGCCAGTTTGGAATGGCGGTATTCCGGCCGGGCACCACAACGTTCGTGAGGGCCAACCCCATCGCACCGTAGGTGGTGATGAAAAGGGAGTTGTTCGTCATGCTGTCATAGAACTTGACGGGGAACGGAAGCGTATAGGGCCCGGTCTGGCCCGCCCATGTTGCAATGACGGTATGCAGGTTGGTCGCGTTGGCCGAAGGGTCTATCCAGTTGTAAGTTTCGCCCCGGATAAAGTAGTTACTCGCGATATGCATCAGCGCGTCACGCCGCCCTCCGCTCATCACGCCGTTGGTGTACACATTGTTGGTGAAGATGATCTGGCTCCGGTAGACGCCCTTCGGGAACGCGTCGGCAACGGCGACATCCACCGAGACCGTCATCTTCCCGAAAATCTCCCCGGGAGACATCGCCAGCGTCACGGGATCAACTTTCAACCAGGTCGCATTGGAATAGGCGGTCCACGTCATGGAGTTCGTGAAACTCGGATTGACCACCGTATAGACTTTGTTCGACGGCAGGTAGAGTGAGGACGCGGGTTCGCCGCCGACGACGTAGGGTTCATTGGGATAGATCAGCAAGACGTCGCCCACGCCAACGGCGGCCCAGGCAAAACTGACCGAAATGGCCGCATTAGTGGTCACCCCCGCATCGTCAAAATCCTGGGCGCAGGCCGTCCACGCTTCCCGCGCCGCGGCATAGTCCGTACTGGGGGTCATGTACCCCGTGAGGGTTGTGTAGGCCAGTTTTGCCGCGGTCGGTATACCGACGGGGGGCACGAAATAGGCGATCGCGTTGTCGTTGGAGCCCGCGCCGCCCTCGGACAGGAGATAGAAAAAGTAGTTCTGAATGGAATTGTTCAAGTGGACGCCGCCGTTGTCGCCACCTCCGTAATACCAATACGTCCCGTGATAGCGGGACGGCTGCTCGTTCCCGTGCCCGACGGTGGTGGAGTTGGTTGGGTTGCGCATGTCGCGCAACGCCGTGCTGGTCAGCCAGCTATCTTCTCCCATCAGCCAGTCCCAGTGGCCGGGGATCTTCCCGGGATACACACCACTACCGTCCGGTTGCGTGGCGTATTCGTTCAGGAATCCGAAAATATCGGAGAACGACTCGTTCAATTGCCCGGATTCCCCGTGGTAGATAAGATTCGCGCTGTATTCGGTGACCCCGTGCGTGAACTCGTGCGCCATAATGTCCGTCACGCCGAGCGGATTGGCCTCCACTCCATCTCCGTCTCCAATGTAGAAGGCCGACCCATCCCAGAACGCGTTCACGTAATTGTATCCATAATGAACATTGGCCGGTGCCAGAGTGCCTCTATCGTCAAAACTGGCGCGACCGTGAACGGTCTTGTAATAGTTAAGAATCCCCTCCAGGGCGCGCGCGGCGGACATCTCGGCCCGATCCGCTGGAGTCCAGAACGCTGTTCCAAACCGATTCGCGTAGTCATCCGCATCCGTGGCATAAGAAGGATGGCTGCCATAGTTGTAGACGTACCAGCGGTTGGTGAAACTGTAGAGATAAGAGTAGCCCGCCTGGGTCCAACCCTGGACATTGGTCACCCCGCCGCCTTCGCCGTCCAGGATGTTGCCCGTGATGGTCGCGGGGACGCCCGCAAACTTCTTCGGCCTCGGCGCGGCATTGGGAATGTCGTTGTAACCCAGCAGGATGGCCCCGGTCCCGGCATCGATCCAGTACCGCCAGCGGCCCACCACCGCCGGGCCGTCGCTGAATGTGAGAACCAGTTGCCAGGCAATCTTCGGATCCGTTTCCCTGGCATACACAACAAGCTCAGGGTTTCCGGACAGCGTTCCGACCGGATTACCCATGGCGCTCTGGTCCGCTTTGGCCATAGCCACGGCCTGGTCGGCGGATATTGTGGCAGTCGTGTCCAGGGCGCCGATCGGCTTGTAAGCGCCATTCACGGTTCGGGCCATGCCCTGGGCATCGAAGTGGACGATAACCTGTCCGCCGAAAACCGGCAGCCCGTTGTAGGTCTGGTTCAGGCGCACATGCTGATAACCGCCCGGGGAACTGGCAACCGACTGCCCTGAAAATTCCTGGGCGGCGTTCCGGATGCCGTACATCCCGCCCAATTTGTCCATGACCGCAACGGCGTTCTGGAAAAGCTCGGGCGTTGTCTTGCCCGGAACCGGTTGAGCGCCTTCCATCAGGTCCAAGCCGTGGACCACGGTAGGCGTCCCCAGACTTTCATCCCACCGGACGGTCACATCCGCCCGACGCGCGGCGACCGCCTTGCGCGCCTGCAGAACGGCCGCGGGAACCTCATAGGCGGGCGGCGCCACCGCCGCCATCGCGGGCATCCGGCCCGCCGGCAAGGACTTGTCCGGTCTTAATGCAAAAACCGGCTGCGCCACACACACGCCGAGGACAACCAGCAGTGCCGTCCTCCACATTCCGGTGATGTTGAACATAATCATATCCCCATGTTCCCGGCTCCCACGCAAACGTCGCGACTGTTACGGCACAGCAGTCTTCGGTTCGGCGACAGGAGTTCGAACCTTTGCTTTCTGCGTTGCTTTCTTAAGGTCTTCCGCCTGCTTCGCTTCCTTGAGATTTTTGATCTGCCACATATCGGCGCCTGCCGAACCCATCTCCTCGCGGATCTTCGTCTTGCGCTCCTGCAAGGCCTTGAACTCCGACTGTTCCCCGTCCAACTTGGCACGTGCCGCCTTGAACTCGGGATCTTCCTCAAGCCGTTTCTTGAACTCCTCCTGCAGAGTCTTGAGTTCAACGACGATCATGTCCATCCGTTCCTTGATCTTCTTGCCTTCAGCGTCTTTGGGAACGAAATTGGTGGCGATCCCGGTCAGCGTCTTATAGTCCGCCATGATGGCTATCTTGAGCGTGGTTTCGCGCTCCATGGCCCCTTTTAATTCCTTGTCAAGTTCGCGCCGACGCTCCTGGGTCTCGACCAGGCTGTTTGTAAGCGCCGTCATGTTGGTGACCACCGGACGCATACTGAAATGATGCACCGGTGTCCCATCGGTGTTCGTTGTAACGTTATGAGTTCCCGGCGCGGCAATGGCGTCAGGGTGCAGCTCCCAGGACCTCACCGGTGGCGGAGGCTTGTTGGTCGACGACATCGGGAGTATCGGTGAAGGAACCGAAATGCCTGACGGTTCGACGCTCACCGCAGACTGCTCGGCCTGCTCTGCAAGTCCAGGTTCCGATGGAGCGGCGTATAAGGAACAGGACGCCGCGAGAATGAAAACAATACCCGACAGTATGATTCTTCCACACATCGTCACAATATCACCCCTACTCCGAGGTTAAACGAAGCCATTTCGCATGAACATACAAAGACTACACGCCCGCTATGAGCAGTATCACCCAAATCACAACTGAGAGCAAGTGAATAATGTACCGTAATCATGTAATATCAACCACTGAGAAACATGTTTCGAAGACCGGTTGAAGAGGGTACACCAACACGCGCCGTCGGTGTTCCGCCCTTCATGCAGTCCTCTATAGTAATCCACACTTGCCGACAAAATCTAACTAAGTTTTTTTGCTGCTCAGCGAAGCACAGGGACAGCCTGAGCCTCATCATTTTGGAGAACCTGTCGCGTCGCCCGGCATGAGCGTCAGGCGGAGAACCAGGGCGCCGGCATTGTCCTGCCGGAACTTCCCGCTAATCGTCTCGTTGATGTCGAAAAACAGGGGGCCGCTATCCGAAACGGACAGCCTGAGCGACCGACCGACCGCGATCGGCCGGCTTTTTTCGCCTATTTTCATCAAGAGTGCCCCGTAGTTGGCACCGGAAAACTGCCTGACGGGCGACGCATTGTCCATATAGTAGCGAAAATACTTGTCGTTATTGGGGTATCCGCAGGCGTCGACCAATTCTTTGCCCGATCCGCAGGACCACGACCCCTCAACTTCAATAACCAGGGTATCCCCCTTGGCCACACGGATCCCCTCACCCGCCCACCCGCCCGCACCGGCCGAAACCGTCACGGATTTGCGAAAAACGCGCGAATCGGGCTGAAAACTCCATTTCAGAACCTTATCGGCCGTAAAATTCTGATTGGTCACGGTCAAGGGGAGGTATCCCGGCAGGGTCAGGCGGAATGCGTGGGCGCCAACCGGAACGCGTACACGACAGGGGGTCCACACCTCCCGCATGGGGGCCCCATCCAACCAGACTGCCGCACCGGGCGGCACGGTCTGGAGGGTCAGCGAAACCAGAGGGCGTGGTTTCGAGGAATCCGTCGGTTCAACCACCGCTCCGGCAAACATCGCGCCCACATCCCCTCCCGGCAACCCCACCTGCAACTCGAACGCGGGCAGACGACCCGCACTCCCGCGCGGCGGGGTACGAACATCCATCGCGTACCCGTTGCGCTCCGAAGGCCATTCCACCGCCGCCACCCCGTCACGGTCAACGACCCGCTTCAACCTGAAAACCAGGCCGGTGGCAGGCTTCAAGGACAGGCCCGCCACGTAACTCCAGCTCGAGTTCCGCCCCGAAATAGGGCTGAAATAATCCCGCGTATTTGTCCCCGGCTTCATGTCCATGAGGGGAATGTTGATGACGTCTTCACCGGACAGGGTCCCGCTCCACTGCCCCACCGTGACCCATTGTTCGGCCTCGCCCGACGATCCCATGATCGGCGACGACTCATCCGCCGCTCCGGCAACCTTGACAGGGGCAACGATTGCCCAGGATGGGTCCACCACCACCGGCGCCGTGTTCGTCTCTGCCGCGCCCCCGGACGCAGGCCCCTCTCCGCCCCCCACGATCGCCGCCTCATTCGTCGATCCCTGCACGCTTGGATCGGCCGCGCCGGGAGCAGCCTTGGGCAGGTCCTGCGGTCCGGCAAACGCCGTGCTCACGTTCCCACCCGGCAACCCCACCTGCAACTCGAACGCGGGCTGGCTAGCGCCCTTTCCGGGCGGCGGAATACGCACCACCAGTGCCTGTTCGTTGCCCGCCGAAGGCCATTCCACCGCATCCACCCCACCCCGGCCATCCACCCGCTTCAGCTTGAATACCAAGCCCGGGGTGGGCTTCAAGGCCTGGGCCGCCGAATAAACCCACGTCGAGTTCTGCCCTGAAATGGGGTTGAAATGCGTCTGCGTATTCGTTCCCTGCCGCATGTCCATGAGGGGAATGGTAATGATATCCATGCCGAACATGGTTCCACTCCATTGCCCCACCGTGACCCATTGTTCGGCATTCCCCGAGGATCCCATGATCGACGGCAACTCAGCCACCGCTCCGGCGGTCTGGACATTGGTGACGCCCGCCACCACCCCACCCTTCGCCGACGCGGTATTCGTTCCCGCTGTGCCTGCGGGCGGAGGCCCCCCCGCGCTCCCCGCCATCGCGTCGAATCGCTCCGCGATCGCGGCCTCGTGCTCCGGCCCGCTCAGGTTCGGATCGACCGCACAAAGGGCGGCCGTGAACCGGTCCAGGTGTTCCTTGCGGATCCTGGCTTTCGTATTGGCAAAATCCGCTTCCACCTTCTGGCGGGCGGCCTTGAACTCCGCCACCGTGGGCTCCAACTCCCGCCGCACTTTCGGCGGAAGTTCAAAGGAACCGCTGGCTTCCAGATTGGTCCGCGCCGACTCGAAAATATCCCGGGCGGTGGTGGCCACGGCTATACCCGTGACATTGCGCGTTTTCTTGCGCTCCTTAAGCCATTGCGCGGCCTCATCCAAACGCTGCTGCAGCAGAAGGGAAAGCGCCTGCCGGCGGGCTTCAGAGGCGACCTGCAGGGCCTTGGCATGCTGCGATACAATTCCGGAGAAGGCCGGGCCGGAGGTGTCAGGAAGCGCAGGCCCCTCCGCGAACACCATGCCAGCGAGAAACAGGACGGCGGTGAAACCGACTGCCAGCCTGTGCAATAGTCCCTTACGAATTGAATCAATCGAGTTTCGGTAACGATTTTTTCGTAATCTTAATCCTAATCGTAATCGTAATCTCCTCTGGTTCGCTTGGCATGGTGCCGAAGAAAAAGGATTACGATTAAGATTACGATTACGATTACGATTTTGGTTCCGGCTACGCCTGCTTTAGTTAGGGCTCTCCCTCCCCGATCGTCACGATGCGAGAGCTGGAGGTCCCCGGAACGGATCCCGACGTGATGTAGGTTTCCGTGCGGTATTCGGCGATGGCGTTCAGCCGATGCAACATGGTGCGAAGGGATTCGGCCGCCTCCATGCTGGTGCTAAGCAGTTCCTCGGTGCTCATCGGCCCGCCCCCCCCCTTGGGTTGCCGCAGGAGGAGTTCAAGACTGGTCAGGATCACCGTGGCGGGTTGGCCCAGGTGATGGCAGGCGGTCCCGATGCTCTCGACCATGATGCGCTGACGTTCGGAATGTTTCTCGGCTTCCTCGGCGCGCTTCCGGTCGCTGATGTCGAGGAAGGAGAAGACCATGCCGATCAGCTCATTGTCGGTATCCCGATTCGCCGCCGCGGAAACCTGTGCCAGCAAGGAGGTGCCGTCTTTCCTGGGAAGGACGACCTCACCCGCCCAATCCTGCCCCGAGTGTACGGCCGCGATCATGGTTTCGACCTGCCGGGCGTCGGTAATCAGCGACTGCAAATCCTGGCCGAGCAAGTCCTCGCTCGAGTTCACTCCCCACAGCGCGAGGGCGGCCTTGTTGACGTATTTCAGTTGTCCCCTGCGGTTGGAGATGGCGATACCCGTCGAGGCGTTCTGGATCGCGTTATGAACGGTCCGTAGCGTTTCCTCGGCATGGCGGCGCAGGGTGACGTCACGGATAAAACAGCAGAAGAGGAGTTTTCCCCGCACATGCAGGCGATTGACGGCGATCTCCGCCGGGAAGATGTCGCCATCCTTTCGCGCGCAGTAGGCTTGGATCAGCACAAAGCGGTCCTTCTCCACGCTGGTTTGGAGCGTCTGAAGGGTGGAGGCGTCGGCTCCCGAAATGATCGCGGTCAGATTCCGCGAGCGCAACTCGGATTGCGACAATCGCAGGAATTCGCAGGCCCGTGCATTGGCGTCCACAATGCTGCCGTCGAGATTGGAGATAACGGCGGCATCGTAGACGCTTTGCAGGAGTTCCTGGAAGTCGGCGTCGCCGATATGGAGCCCCTCGTTCGATGGGAGGGTGGACTCTTCTATTTCGGAGGTTTGCGAGGCGGGCCGGATGTGGCGTTTGCCGCGGCGGAGATCCTCTTTCAGGTCCGGCGGAATGTCGATCCGCATAGTTTTGGATAAATGGTTCATTTCGAGTTGCGTTAGGTTTTGATTCAAGCAAGATTCATGCCCTAAAACGGTGAAGAGGTCAATGGAACAAGACTGAGTGAAAAACTCGAGATTTCGAACGCTAGAGACAGCCGAAACCACGCAAGACTGATAAAACGCACTCTCTATTCTCAATGCTGAGAGTGCTTAATGGGCTGTTCGAACACAACGGAACCCGATAGTCCAATCGGAATATGTTGGTGACCCTGACACTTCTCGTGCTGAACAACGAAGAGGGGAAGGGGTAGATGCGCTGTCGTTGAAAGCGCCGCCTCGTGCCACGCGTTCGGTGCCGTTCGTCGGGCCGGTGGGGGCATAGGGAGCTTCATAAAGATGCCAATAATCCCAGCACCATTCGCTAACATTTCCGGCCATATCAAATAGTCCGTAAGCATTGGCCGGAAAGGAGGCGACATTTGTAGTACCCGCCCCGGCATAGTTCGCCTTGGATTCGTCGACATAGATGCTAGCGTTCGTTGGTCCTGGGCTGGGCCAGGGGAAATAGTTCTGAAAGAGGAGACCTCTAGCAGCCTTCTCCCATTCGGCTTCTGTGGGCAGCCGATAGCCGGTGCTGTTCCAGTCGGCGCAGTCGGCGCTCAGGTCGATCTCGCCTTCCTTATAAATGTTCGTGCGAGTTTCATCAGTGAAATAGACGGGAGGCAATGCCTCTTTTTCAGAGCGGGCATTACACCACTTGACGCAATCGCACGAGGAAACGGTGGTGATCGGGTGCCCTGCGTCCGTCCCGGCAGCGGTTTCTCCAAAGGAATACCCGTTATTGGTGGCCCAATTGACAACATATTCCCATTGTTCCTTGGTTACCTCCGTGGTGTCCATGTAGAAGGGTTCAAGTTGGATTGAGTGCGCTGGAAAGTCTACGGGACCGAAGAGGGTGTTGTAACTGTCACCCATCAGGAAGGCCCCGCCCAGAATCAGGACCATGGAATTGGTCGGAGAGGGGGCTGGGGGATCCGACAGCAGAACACGGATGGTCATGGTCAGTCCTGTCATGGGCCCGGATTCAACGGCCCCCCAGAAGCTCGAGACGACGGTTCCAAGGTTCGTTGCGGATTCGATGGTGTAGGTACTGCCGATGGCCGCATTGGTCCAGGTGAGATCGCCCGCCGATGACCATCCTGTGATGGCCATGTTCGTTTCGGTGACAACCCGGTAGAACCGTTGGTTGGGGGTGGCGGCAGAGGTTGTCAGCCCCACGCCAAGCAATAGGATCAGCCATGTCGAGTACCGTTTCATTGTATTCCTCACCATCCCGCCTCCTGCCACGTGATAACTTTCCATTCCAGTTCCTCCATTCCGTAAACGCGCGTCATGCCTGGCGGGGCGGCATGACGCAGAA
>JBAXWO010000309.1:0-3845 GCA_037128375.1 bacterium | reverse complement strand
TCATCGCGGCGTACAGATGAATCAATGCCAGTTGGCCCAACCGGGTGTGCGGCGACGTCTTGATGACATCCAGCACCTCTCCAATGACAGCCTCCGAATACGGATTGGTCGCCCACCGGTTCGATCGCTCCCGGGCTGATCCCGAAGTCACATCGCACGCCTTTTCCAAAACGAACCATCGCATCACATCCCTGATGTTTTCCGGGCTACCAACCGCATGTCCGCCCTCCTGGCTCCAATCCCGCACTCTGCAGCCCGCCTGCTCCAGACGGGACAAGTCCTTCTTGGTAAATCCATTGGCGCCCGTGTCGCGAACCCCACTCACGCGGGCAACCAGAAGTCCCCGTGGATAGATGAACCAGGGATCATACATATTCTGCAACCATCCTCCGGAGGCAATGACGCCGGAGATCCGTTCCTTGTATTGGCGTGCGAGAATGTAGGCCACCACGGCCCCGCCGGAGAAGCCGCCGACATACTGCGCCGCCGGATCCACATTGAACCTGTCGAGCGTATCCAGCATCACCGCATAGATCTCGCCCCCGCACTCCCTTTCCGGCCTGCCGTTCCTGGAGCCCGTGATGCCGACAATGATCGACGGCTGCACCTGACCCACGCTCTGATGCTGGGCAACCATGCCGCCCCCGCCGGGATTGAGTGTGTACAGGATCGGGCAGGGCTTGGCCGCGTCGTATCCGTCGGGAAGGAGCACGTGGTAGCTGTATTGGGGGAACTCCCGGCACCTCAGCATCGTCTGCTTGCCCGGTTCAGGGACGGATTCCCCAGCCCCCAGGGACTCCATGCCGACCAGAAACACGATCACCAATACCCGTGACACGCCCGCTTCCCATCTGCTCCATATCCGATTTTCAGCGGGCATCACGTCTCCGTTATCGATATCCTTTGTGGGGATACGCCTATCATATCGAGCGGCGAATGGTCAACATGCGCAGCGCGCCCCAGAACAGGGCCGCCAGCAACAAGGCCGATCCAACGGAGGCGAAGGCCCCCAGCACACGCCCGCTGCCGGCCTTGAACTGCACGCCCATTTCAGCCGAGGCCTGAATCTGCAAGTCCCGCCGGAAGGGGAGATGCAGACCCTGCTGCGGCACCGTCACCCGGATCGGCGTGGCCCGCATCTGGGCCGCCGACTGCTGCTCCAGCATCTTGTCCGCCACCTTGTTCAGGTTGCCTGCCTCTTCCACTCCCAGCGACTGCTCGATCTGCCGGCCGTAGTCCGCCGTCCACTGCCCCTGCCCCACCTGCTGCTCCGCCGCGTTCTGGGCCGCCGGCTTGTTCGGCACGTCAAGCTCGATCACGTTTTGCGCCTTCTTGAGCGCGTTCCGGCGGTTGTAGAACCCCACCACAGCCTGCTGCCGGGTCACATTCTGGTACTGGATCCGCGCATCCTCGTTGAGATCCTGCTGGCCCTGCGACAGGATCACCGCCTGCTGGAAAGCCTGCTTGGCCTCCGCCTGCTTGCCCTGCTTCCACAGCGACTCGCCAGCCCGCAGCACCGCCTCGGCCTTCTGGTTGCTGGCCTGCACGGCGGACCGGTTATCCAACTCGTACTGGGAGGCCTCGAACACGGCCACCCCGCCCGCCCCATCCTCTTTCCGATAGGTCAGCGTGCCCCCGAACCCGTGGTAACGGTAGTTCGGCGGCACATAGAGATCCCACTGCACGTCCGCCAGTGGAATGTTGAAGCGCGGCCCCTCGATCCGCTCACGCCCGAACCGGCCCGCCACATCCGCCGTGCCGACATACGTCAGTTCGATCGTGGCCTCGCCGGTCACGCGCGCGGAACCGAGCGGGATCATGACCTTGTTCCGATCGGTGAGCGGCACGGATCCGGCGTCGTTGACGAACACCGACCAGACCTGTGCCCCCTTCGGCAACGTCACGTCCAGAAACCGTAGCGATCCCACGTTCAGCTTCATGACCACACGGGTCACCATCTGGCCGTCATCCGCCACCACCGAGGTCATGGCGACGCTTTCGACGCGCGCGGGCAGGACCTCCGCCACCGCATGCCGGACCACCGAGAGATCGAGTTCGAAATCGGGCTGGGCGGTCCGGAAGCAGAAAATCGCATCCGACAGATCGCCGGCCCCGAACGCGGCGGGGATGTTCCGCGCATCCTCGGCATGCAGGGTTTCCGGCGCCTTCTCCGCCCTGACCTGCAGACGGCCCGAGGTGAAGACCACCACATAGCCCTTCTGGGAATCGGCCCCCACCGTCCTGACCGGCAGAATCTTGATGGTCTGCGCGGCGGGTTCGCACGGCTGCTGGGAGTCCACTTCCATCGCGTCGCTGCTCTCCACCTTGCCCTGGAGCTCCACCTCCCAGATCCCGGCGGCCTTGTCCACTTCGTTCACCTTGGCGATATTGCGGCCGGAAACCGCCAGGGCAACGCCGGGCGCCGGCGCCTTCAGCCGGAACGTCTTCACACCCGCCTGGTCGATCTTGTACTGCAGCCGGCAGTGCCCGCGAATCATGCCCTCGGACACATCGACCCGCTGCAGCGTATCCGCCCGGACCACCGGCGCCAACGCCTCGGTCTTGAGTGACACGGACCAGTCGGGCCGTAACAGCCGGAACGCCAGATACCCCGCCTGCTCGATCCCCAGTTCCTTCGGGTGCACTTCCGTCACGCCGTCTTTCGCGGCGGTCAGGAACCGGACGCCCCGCTCGCCGGAGACCGCCAGCGTGCCGACGTGCTTGACGGCATCCCGGACGCCGATGCGGGGCACCAGGATCTGGGCTTCGATCCCGCGCTCCATGCGCCCCAGCACGAGGTTGAGCACCCGCTTGCCGAGGGCCTGCTTCTTGAAATGCACGATGACCCCGCGTCCGCCTTCCCGCACTTCGTCCCAATGGCTGATCTCCTCGCCGGTCAGCGCCTCGATATCGAAGTCCGGCGGCAGGTCCAGCCGCAGGTCGAACACACCCGCCCGCGTGATGGACATCTCCAGGCGCGAGGTGAGCACAAGCCGCTCATCGGAGATGTCCAGACTGGCCTGCTCGGTCACGCGCAGTTCCGGCGTCACCCGGTCGGCGTTGACCGTGACGGTAGCGGGCAGTTCCTGATAGCGGTAGGCCCGCTTGAGTTCCGGCGGCTCGGGATAGCGGGCGCCGACCAGGGCGCACTTGACCGCGTCGCCCGGAAAATCGCCCGTATTCATGGGGTTCATGCCCTTCACTTCGTCCACCCGGACCTGCACGGCACCGGCGGCGGCCAGCGCCATTGCCCCGCGCTGCCGCGCCGCGCCTTCCACGGTCAGGGCGCCGATCGAGGCCGTGTAGGGCAGTCCCTCGCGGGGGATCTGCGTGACAATGACCAGCGTGAAATCCCCGCTGGCCGGCTTCTCCATCAACGCCTCCAGGACGCGGGTATCGGGCTCATAGCGCCAGGTGCCAAGCCCGGCGCCCGTGACCGCCGTCACGCTCATCCCTTCCGGAATCCGGAAGCGGAGCGTCTGGATTTCGCCCTGCGCCACCTGGTACCGCGCCAGGTGCGTCATATTCACCAGCCCCGGCGTCAGCGCCACATAGGTCTGCAGATCGCAGTAGAAGACCGGCTGTTCGAGCCGGGTGGTCCGTTCCCGCGGGCGCCAGGAAAGCTGGGCGTCCGTCAGCGCGACCATGCTCATGGAGCACGCCACCGTCTTATCCTTCTCCGTCTGCCGCAGCGCGGCGGCCTGCGGGCAGGCCACCTCCCAGCCGCCGGCCGGAATCGTGACGCTCACCGTGTTCTTGAGATTATCGGGCAACACCACACGCATCCACCAGGTTCCGTCCCGCACGTAGACGGGCGCAACCCCGCGAAAGGTCACCGTGTGGGG
>JBAXWO010000308.1:0-3846 GCA_037128375.1 bacterium | reverse complement strand
TCACAAGCGTAGCGACGGTGCCCCGTTTCATCCGAAAGGGGCAGGCAACGGCTACATCCTCGCCTTTGGTGATCGGCGTGTCTACATAGCCGGGGACACCGAGAATACCCCAGAAATGAAGGCTTTGACGGGGATTGACGTGGCCTTCCTGCCGATGAACTTGCCGTACACGATGACCCCGGAGATGGTTACGGACGGGGCAAAGGCGTTCAGACCGAAAACGCTCTACCCGTACCATTACGGCGACACGGACACATCGAAGCTCAAGGACCTGCTGAAGGATACCCCAGGAATGGAGGTTCGAGTGCGCAGGATGAAATAGCGATTCAGTCCCCAATCCAATTCATGTGCCTTGCCACTCTGGTCAGCTTGTAGGCCGTGAACCTGAACTTACCCCAATCTTCAAAGTGATCGGAGTCCAAATCACTGCCTTTGTCGCCCGGCTTACGGATCCCCAGATGGGTGCCGACCTCCCGATCAATGGGAAGGTACTCATGGTAGCCCATCAGTACCAGCAAGTGCTTCGTCGCGTACGGCCCGAACCCATGCCACGAACGGATTTCCTTTTCAGCAGTGGCCGCATCGGCCGTGACTGAGTGGTCCAGCAGCCAGGGGACGTCCCCGGATACGGTCTTCTTTGCCAGCATGAGCAGTGACTTGCTGCGGTAGCCCATGCCCACCCTATCCTTAAGGAATGGTTGGCCGGCCTTCAAGACCTTCTCAGGTAACGGGAAGGTCTTCAGGCCGGAGGCGGTTGTCTCGCCCAGTAGGAGGCAGAGATTCCGACACATCTGTTCGGTATATCCCCATGATGCATTGGTGGTGCACAGCGTCTTGACCGCGTCCTCCCAAAACGTCGGGGATCGGAGCATCCGGCCCCATCCCTTCCTGGCAAGACGGAGCAACGTTGCATTCTTCCGCCGACACATGGACTGGAACTCGGTCAGAGGGAAGTCCAGGGAGAGCATGTGCTCGATCAGCACCCGTATCCGATGCTCCTGCTCCGAGCTGATGTTGCGGTCGGCCTCGACACGAAGGCTTGCCTTCAGGCCCGTCACGGTGATTGTGGCCGCAGTGCGCGCCCCCAGCATCAGCGGGTACCGGAATCCGTCATCCGTAACCTCAGACGGCGCCAGATAAACCCACCCGTGGCTGCGAAGGATCGGGGTTAGCGTGCGAGATGAAATGGACCGGATCAACAGCCGGCTCATGTCCTGCTCCGCGTAACAGAATCAACAACCGGCGCGATCAGATCCCGGATAACCTCGTGAAGCCCGGTGGTCATCCATGCCGGACTGGTTTCCGCGATATAATACTGGCACGGGCACTGCCCTCGCTCCCAAAGCGTCACCGCCAGGCACAGGGCATCGGTTTCCCTATTCCTGTGGACGCCACCGTCATGGCCGGAGTGGTCCACGCACACCTTGTCGGCGGACAGGCACTCCAGCGGAAACCTGTTCGGCAGCGCAACCGCGCTTTCGATCAAGGTCGCTGCACGCTCGGGTGTCAGGCGTTTCTCTACAACTTTCGGTTTGTTATGTCGCCACTTCAGGCCAGGGATCGGAACCCAAACCATGGCGCCGTAACGGCCATCATCGTGCAGGCCGAACTGCCACTTGGCCACGCCGTTCTGAAGATCCCCGAGCCATCCTATGATGAGATGTTTGCCGGGCGGGTAATCCTCCGGCTTCACCACGCCGTGTTCGCGCACCTCCAGCAATTCGACCTCGCACCGCAACGCGGCATTCGGCGGTATCTTACCCGGTACACCCTGCGCCCTGTAGGCCAAGTGAGGACTGATCGTGAGAGTACGCCTGCCCCCTACGCGCATTCCCTCAATGCCATAGCGCAACCCGGCAATGCAGTCACGTTTGCCCAGATCGATCCGCATCGGGGTTGTGGGCCAGCAGGATCCGGACAGATCCGTGCCATCAAGAAGGGAGATATGGACGGTGACAACGGCGACCTTGCCGCGCATCGCTTCATCGCCGGTACCGACCACGATATCTTCAGCCCGCACCCCCGGTTTCATCCGTTCGTGTCCCCATTGACCATTGGCCGGAGTATTCTTTTTCTTACTTGGCCGCGTGTTTAACGTCGACATCCATGATTCTGACCGTAGCCAGCATGTAGACCATCTTTGTTCCATCGGCGTTCGGTATGCCACCGCCAATAAGGACGGTGGAGTCCGACGACATGGAAACCTCGGCGCTAAAACTGATGACGGGGAAGAATGGCTGCTCCATGGGCGCGGGTTGCTTTGCCGGTGAATTCTTGTAGCCGTAGCTTCGCCACACAGGCTCGAAGACGCATTGTGGCGTGAGCGTCAGTCTCGCGATGCGCTTATTCGCATCGAGATCGGATTTCACCGTGAGGATCGTACCGACCTCACGGGTGGCGAAGTCCTGTGGAACAACTGTCTCCTCGGAGACGGTATTCGAGGAATTGCCTTGGGCCACTATGGACTCGTTGGTTACGGCCTGTGTCGTTTCCCTGCCTTCCCGTTCGAAACTCGTGGGGTAAACGTATTCAACCACGCTTCTCAAACAGGCCTCTTCTCCGGGTCTGGTTCGGACGACAGGGGCTGCCACGAGTTCTCCCTCCCCGGATTTGAAGAGTGAAACGATGACATACCGGTCGATCGTGTTTGTCCTCGATATGGCCTCGATCATCTTGCGGTTGAATTGAAGAATCCTGACCTCGACCTCCAAGTCCGGTTGTGCTGTCGCTGGGGCTTCCGATTGGGCAAAACAGGTCATTCCTGCCAAGGTCATCGCTATCATCGTCGCTCTGGTTATTATCGTTTGGATCTTCTTCATGTTTGACCTCGTTGGATTTTCTTCTGCCCACTGCCCACAGTATCAACTCCTCAGAACCCTCGCCCGCATAACCTTCCCGGCTTTGAATTTTACCACCTTCCGCTCCGGGATGACGACCGTCGCGCTGGGCTTCTTGGGGTTACGCCCGATGCGGGGCTTGCGAACCTTGACCTCGAACACGCCAAAGTCCCGGAATTCAACGGTTTCCAATCTGGCCAGACTATCGGTGATCCCGTCGAGGGTCATTTGAACGACCGCGAATACCTTCTGCTGGGTCAGCCCGGTTTCGGTGGAAATGCGGGTAACGAGTTCTCGTTTGGTCATGATCGCCGGCTCTTCAAAACAGCCTTCTTACCCTTCACCACCTTCTTCACCACCATCTCATCCAACCTCTTCCGGGCTTCGGTCTTACCAATGCCCCGGACCGCCATAATGGCTGCCTTGGACGAATCCTTCAGCTTCAACATGCCGGACTGTCGTTCCCAAAACCGCACACCACCAACAGTAACCCCGGTCAGTTTTCCCAGTTCCTCTTGCGTGAGGCCCAGTTTCGTTCGCAGGCTCTTTACTCCCTTACCAGATATCCAGGCCCTGTTTTCTTCAGGCACTTCAGTGGGGGCTGGCTGGGTTGATGCCAAATTGATTACCAGCAGGTTGATCCGTTTGAGTTCCTTTTCAACGATGGTCAAACGGTTCTTCAGGTCGGCAACGTCAGGTCTCATCTTGGCGGCTGACTTGCGGAGGGGGGTTATGGCGACTTTGGCCTCGTGGCGGGAGATGCGGGTGATTTCCTCTCTCAATACTTTGGCGATGTTTGGCATGGTGAGCTCCTATGTTGTTGGATCAGATTGTTCTCAGAATACGCTTATCGGTCAGGAGTGCCAGCGATTAGTTTTGTCATCCGACTAATACATCACTGTCCGCGTCAAGCGAAGCCATTCATAATCCATCGTCAATGAAGTATTGCTGACGGTTGCCAGGGGCAAGTCGAAAGTGTAGCTGGCGTGGCGGTTTGAAAATGCATCAT
>JBAXWO010000307.1:0-3849 GCA_037128375.1 bacterium | reverse complement strand
GGCATTGCGGGTGCCGCCTTCGTTCCCGTAAACCACACCGACATCCCCCAGCAGGGCCAGGCCGCTTTGAGGTGTCACGCCCAGTTCCTTCCATGGGACCGCCGCCTCGACCACATAACCGCCCTGCTCCACAACGGCATGCAGGGGCAAGTCGTTCCACGCCACAACGTCGTCAAGCGTATCCTTGCCCGAACTCGGGGTCTCGACGCTGTAGGCGTTGGGCTTCTCCTGATCCGCCGTCACGTAGCGGTAGCGGGTGGCCATGAGTTTGCCCCCGGCATTGCGGGCGATGATCAGCCGCACGTCCCCCACACGCATCGCCTGCTGATTCTGGCCGCGTACGGGCCGCTTCCCCAGATCGGTGGCGAGGTTGATCTCCACCGCGTCGCCGGACTTGAAGAGCAGTCGCGGCTCGGTGGGGGTGTTGAGGAACGGCGACTCATCGCCGACCTGGAAACGGACGTAGAGGTTGGTTTCGTCGTATCCGAGCTGCGCCTGGGCCGTGCGCTTGCCCTCCATGCAGATCGTCAACGGCTGGACAGCGCCCCACTCCTCGTACTTTCCATCCGCCGCCGCGCCTTTCAGCTTCGGTACTTTGGCCGTCTCCTTCCCCACAGCCGACTGCTGGGCCAGGAAATTATGCTTCGCCGCCTGCTCCGCCTGGGCGACCTGCGCCGGAGAAACCGTGAGTTTCACCGTCTGCCGCTTGATCGAGTCCACTCCGCCAAGCTCCCACAGACGCTGATCGCAGTCACCGCCAAGGTAGTAAACCTTGCCGCTTTTGGGATGACGGAAGAGCGTGCCATTGAAATTCTCGGTCAGGACCATGGTGTGGTCGAGGGTGTAGTCCGAACGCTGGTCTTGCCCGAGCGCGTCCACAAACAGGCCGTCCTGCGCATCGAGCAGAAAATACTGGCCATAATAGCCGTTGAAGGCCACCAGGTCGCGCAGTCCGCCCGGCGTGCTAAACACACCAACCAGATAGCCCGGCGTGTAGGCGTCGCTCGTCCAGGCAAAGGCGCAGTGGACGTTGTGATAGGCCCAGAGTTTCTCGCCCGCGGCCGAGAACTTGACCACACGATGCCCCGATCCCTGATGACGCTGCCCGCGCTCCAGCGAGCCGCCGGATACCACCGCGTAACAGCCGCCGTCCTCGGACGGGCCCACACCCGAGACCGCGCCGCCTTCGGGGTCGGTCGCCAGAACGGTCAGGTTGGTCGGATCGCCATACGTCAATCCGCCCTGCTCGTTGAACCCCCGGAAATCCCATCGCACAAGCGAGTACGGTTGCGTGGTCTTCGCACCGCCCTGGGCACTCCACCCGGCGCCCTGATGCCAGTAGAAGTTGAGTTGCCCGTCCATCGGCAGGCCGAAGAAGTATCCGCCTAGCTGGGCATAGTGCACCTCCCAAATCTGCACGCGGCCATCGTTGTTGCCGTCAAGCCACCACTTGCGGCCTTCGATGGCCAGGCGGGGCACAAAGCGGTCGCCGACCTGTTCGTAGAGCGTCGCGGGTCCGAACCCCGGCGTCGAGTTCTGCGTCCAGAAAAACTTGCGGCCCTGGACATTCGCAAACACACCGCCCGCATGGTTGGGTTGCCCACCAAACTTGACGCCGCCGTCCTCACTTGGCCGCAGCACCGTCGCATCCACCTTCCACGTCCCCTTGTCGTAGTCCACGAGGTAACGAACAGACTGCATGTAGACATTCTCGGGCTGGTCCGGGTCCACGATCGCGCGGGTCGAGTAGTCGATGGACCCGAAGAATTCCTTCCAGAGTTTGCCGTCCCGACTCCAGACCGAATAGCGCTTGGGTGCGTTATCGGCTTCGGCGACCCACAGGCGGCCCTTCTTGTCCACGCCGATACCGTACGGATTGAGCATGCCGCCGGCATCAAACTTGCCCAGCGCGGGCCGCCCTCCGGGAGTGCCGTATTTCAGCAGGACTTTTCCATCAGGTGAAATCTTCCAGACCTGCATGGTCTTGCCCTGAAGGGAAACATAGACATTGCCGGCCGCATCGCAGGCTAGATGACGCGGCTCATCAAGGTCACCCAGGATCGGTGTGAACGTCTGCGTCTTCAGGTCGTAGCGGCCGACGGCGTTGCTGCTGACGGCCACCAGCGTGCCGTCGGGCGCGACCGCCAGGCCGAAGGGCTTCGCCAGGGGCATCTCGCCGCGCGACTCACCGGAAGCGATATCCAGAATGTGGAGTTTGTCGTCGGCGAGACTGCTGACGACCAACTGCTCACCTGCAACAGCGATGCCGTAGAGCTGCCAGGAGCGGTTGCCCCAGGCGCCGTTTGACTCGTCCGGCCGCTTGGTGGTCACCGGCGCTTCGGGGCGCCCGGTCGTGAAGGGCGTCAGCAAACCGTTTTCGAGGTTGAACTTGGTGACCTTGGCGCCGCCCCGGCTAACGAAGTAGCCGAACCCTTTGTGGAGCGCAACGGCCATGCCGTTCGCCATGGTGCCGTAGCGCTTGCGGCCGTCAAGGTCTGTCCGAATCGAGGCCGTCATCGCCTCGGCGCTGGCCGTACCCAGGACGACGGCGTCGCCTTCGATGCCGATCGTCTGCGGCATATTGTAGTCGCCGGCCCAACCGCCGGTTCCGTCCTCGGTCTGGTAGGGCGGCGTGCCGCTGACGCCGATATCACAAACATATTTCTGAACGATACCGTCGTGGGTCAGGAGCTTGCCCGTGTAGGAGCCGGCGGGCACGGGTTTGCCGTAGTCGTCCAGCCCATCCCAGAGATAGGTCTGTGCGCCGGCTGGATAGGGCTGCGCGCCCAGGCAGGTGCGGACGAGCTGGCCTTCGGCATTGCAGACCGCGAGGCTGACCTTGCCGGGCTTCCCGAGTTTGAACGCGATCGGAATATGGCCTTCGGCGCGACCGAGGACGCTTCGCCCCGGGAGCTTGAGGTTTCCGTGTTTTTCGAAAATCGCCGTGCCCCAGGACACGGGACCCATGTAGCCGAGGTCACCGCCGGCGGGGTTGCGCACATCGGTCACCCCGCAGCGGACGGCCAGACCCTGGTCATTGCCCCAGTGCATCTGCCACATGACCTGGACACGGTCGCCCCCGGTCAAGGGGCGCGGCGCGCGCAGCACCGCCCAGGGGATGCGATACTCCAGGGTGAATCCCTTGCCATCGGCGTCTTTCTCGAAAGCCCCCTTGACCCCGGGCGGATTCAATGTCGGGTCCTGGAAACCCAGCGTGTAAAAGGAAAAATAGCCGGCCGCCTTGTCCTGCGTCGAATACCACATCCAGAGCATGTTCACGTATTTTTGATCTTCGACCGGCATCTTCACTCCGCCCTGGGTCGTCACCGTCGAGTGGATATCCGGATTGGAGATCAGGAAAATCTGAATCGCATCGGCGTTCCAGGCCATGTTGACCTCGCCACCGAACGTGTAGTTGTTAATCATCGGCGTGGGGTCTTTGACATGGGCGCCGATATACAGGAAGTCCTGGTCGTACATCATCGCGCCATTCACCGAGTACGATTCCTTGCTCAGCTCATCCGGATACATCAGGTTGGCACCGGAAAGGTCCCAGTCATTCAGTTTGCCGTCGATCTTCACCTCGCCCGGCGCGGGAACCACATGGATTGCCGTATGATCGGCCTTGTTCACGAGCGCCACGTAGGCCTGTGCCACGCCGGAGACCCACACCATCCCCAAAACCACCGCCCATCGCGCCGCCCCTGTGCTTTTTTTCATAGCTCCTCCTGTTTCCAAGTGCTGGAAACATAGCCACGCCCGACCACCTTGTAAAGCCGACACCGGTGCCGGGACAGGGCAAACGCATCTAAATTCTCATCTGAACAGATGGAATTCTGACAGAATGAA
>JBAXWO010000306.1:0-3874 GCA_037128375.1 bacterium | reverse complement strand
GCTATGACAAGCCCGGCGCCAGCGGTCTGTCTGCCGCGGGAGCGCTCTGCCTCCAGCTTCTGGGCGCGGGCGGCGACGCCGAGGCGCGCGCGACCCTCGCCCTGATGGACGCGTGGACGCCCGCCTTTCTGGTGGCTGACGCCAAGGGGCCGGGCGGCAATATCCAGTATTATTACTATTACGCCACCCAAGCGAAGTTCCATACCGGCGGCAAGCGGTGGACCTCGTGGTGGAACAAACTGTGGCGTCTCTATGTTCGCGCCCAGAAGATCGAGAAGGGCGCCTACACCGACCCCAGCGGTCGGCCTCAGGAGATCGGCTGGTGGGAAAACACCGATGCCAACACCGACCGCCCGGTGATGGACACCTGTCTCGCCGCAATCCAGCTCATGGTCTATTATCGCAATCTGCCGACCACCCGCGCACTCGCGGTGAAGCCGGACGCCGCCGAGACCAAGCCCGCCGCAGCGACCCGGAAAGACGACATCACGGTCAACATCGAAAACCTTTAGGCCGGAGTTGTTATAAACACGAAAAAGGGCGGCTTAGGGACGGGCGTTGGGTGTCCGGTTTCCGCCATGTTTTCCGCCATGACAACGCGGCGTCAGACCAGTTCCGGAATGATTTCTGACCGTGTGGGGCGGTGCCGGCCGAAAAGCGATCTCTTGTCCGTCAATCTTATCATGGCACGAAGAATGCTCATTTCAAGCGGATTTGTTTTTTGAGTACAAGGAGAATGCAGCATGAAGGAACTACCACGCGACACGCGGCACGCGCCGCCCGTCACCCGCCATGCACGTGCGCAGGCAACGGCATTGATCCTTTGCAGTTTGCTGTTGGGCGCACGCACGGCTCACGCGGACCGGTTGCGGGTCGGTAACGTTCAGGTGACGCCGCGCGACGCCACGACCGCGACCGTGAACGTTGACATTTCCTGGGAGAAGAGTTGGTCTCACGGGATCTTTCATGACGCGGCTTGGGTTTTCTTCAAGGTGCGCGCGGACGACACATCCGCGTGGCAGCCGCTGCGCCTAGCCGCCGACAAGGTGCTAAATCCGACCGGCTACGGCCAGGAGAAGGGGGGCACGCCTCTGACGTTCCTCGTGCCGGACGGCGAGGACGGCTTTACCGGCCTGTTCGTGCGTCGGGCTGCGGATGGGGTGGGGGGGGTGCTGGCGCGCCGTGTTACGGTCCTGTGCGACTTGCAATCTATCAAAGGCATCACGGATATCGCGAAGGCGCAGGTTCTCGGGTCCGGGGTTGAAATGATCTACGTGGCAGAAGGACCTTTTTACCTCGGCAAGGGGAACGAGACCCCCGCCCAGATGGCCGGCGCCGGGTTCGGGGGCCAGGAACTGAACTGGTTCTACAAATACACACGCAGCGATGATCGCGACTATACCCCGTCGTTCCCGTATGCCGCATCCTGGCGGCATGTCCACTGGGCATGCGGGTACACACCGGACACACTACCCCCCTTCAAGGTGACCAACGCCGGGCCGATCCCAACCGGCAAGCAGAAAGGGAGCCTCTGGGCCGTGGGGATCAAGCCAGAAGACAAAGGCGAGATTCCGGTGGCCTTCCCCAATGGTTATAACGCCTTCTATATCATGAAATACTGCTGGTTTACCGCCGGACAATATGCCGATTTTCTGAATACGCTGACCGACACGCAGGCCAAGCCGCGGTACTACACCGGCGGGCATGGGCAGGCAATCAAACGGACCGGCAAATCCTCCGCCTACACCTACACGGCCACGGATTCGGACGCGATGTGTCCGTGGCTCTCTTGGCAGGATGGCGCAACCTTTGCGGCGTGGGCGGGGCTGCGGCCGACAACGGAGTTAGAGTACGAGAAAGCCAGTCGCGGCATGAAGACAGCCGTGCCCAGTGATTCGGATAACATGTTCTGGGGATTGCTGGGCCAGGGCACCCGCATGTATGAGCGCGAAATCTCGGTGTCCGATGCCGTCGGCCGCGCCTTCAAGGGGACCCACGGCCGCGGTGTGCCGGAGTTGCCGGCCGACTGGCCGGCAACTCCGGCGGACTACCTGATGACCGGCCAGATTCCCGGCATCATCTACCGCGGCGACTATTATATCACTTCCGGCTACATCCCCGGCTACCTGCTTACTGGCGGACGCACCGACATGGTTCTGGCCCGTTCGGACCGGTCTGGCAATCCCTATCCCGGCTGGCGCGCCTCGCGCTCCGCCCCCAAGGGCGATACGGAGATGAAGCCGTTGCTTCGCCTGGTGGATAACAAGTCCGTCCAGTTGGCGCGCATGAAGCAGCCGATGCAGCCGGACGGCAAGCTGAACGAATGGGGCACTCCAACGGCCATCATCGATACCGCAGCCCTCATCTACCCCACCCACATGCGCACGCCTTCGTTGCACACGTCCGACCCCTGGCGTGGCCCGTCTGATCTGAGCATCAAGGCCTATCTGGGCTGGGATGGCGAGGCCCTTTGCATCGCGGCGGAGGTGACCGACGATCGGCAGTTCAACACGCAGAGCGGGGAAACCCTTTACGACGGCGATTGCCTGCAGGTGGGCCTTATCAACCCGGAAGGATTGCAGTGGAATTTCGGCTTGGCGCTGACCGAGGAGAATGGTGCCCAGATCCAACAGTGGTCCGGCAAGGATGAGGCGGCGCTGAAGAGCGCCAAGTACGCCGTGGTGCGGGATGACGAGGCGCGCATCACCCGTTACGAACTGCGCATCCCGCTGGCCGATCTCGGCCTGACTGCGGGCGGCGAGTGCAGTTACTACCTGATGTTCTTCGATGATGATACCGGCAATGGGAGTCGCTACCGGTTCCAGTGGGCGCCCAATGCCATGGAGCCCTTTAAACGCGACTTCTTCCCGCGGGTGGTGCTGGGAGAGTAGTGGGGTAGGGGATAGTATTCAGTGTTCAGTGTTCAGTGTTCGGTGTTCGGTGTTCGGTGTTCAGGGGGAGTTGAATATGAGTCGTATAAGCAATGCCTACAGATTGCATCGATGGGCGGCGATGATCGTTGCCGGCCTGCTCCTAGCGGGTAGCGCGGCGCGCGCCAGCAACATCGCGGTCACTAACGTGACCCTGATCCCGGCATCCGCCACCGAAAGTTTCATCCAACTTGACATCGCGTGGAACAATTCCTGGCGCACGGCGGTGAAGGCCGACGGGACCTCGGTCGAGAGCTGGGATGCGGCTTGGGTGTTCGTCAAGTATCACCTCATTAAGGATGACGCCCCCTGGCGTCACGCCGTGCTCGCCAAGGACGGTCATCTGGCACCGGCTGGCGCGACGATTACCGTCGGAACGAGCGAGATGACCAACGGCGCCGCGTTCGGCGCTGGAGTTTTCATTTACCGCAGCGCTGTCGGCGAGACCGGGCCGAACGACTGGAAGGGCGTCAAGCTGCGCTGGCTGCACGATGGCGGCCCTATGAGCACCAACACCATGACTCTGGAGGTCATCGCCATCGAAATGGTCTACGTCCCGCAGGGCGCGTTCTGGACCGGGGACGGCCTGACGAACCGCTGCCGATTCACCCAGACGCAGATCACGCAGGGCGATCCGACTAAAGACGGCGGTCGTCCGGCCGGGACCCTCGCGCCGGAGAACGGCAACGCCCTGTGGCCCAATGGATTCAATGGCTTCTATTGCATGAAGTACGAGATCACACACCGGAACTACCTCGCGTTTATCAAGGCAAATAAGGCGGCCACTTTTGAATACTCGCCGTACCCGCCCCGCAAGGATTTGGACGCTCCGGCGAATCCGGATGCTCCCCGCCCCTGGCTCTCCTGGAATGATGGCTCCTCTTTTGCAGCGTGGGCCGGGTTGCGCCCCATGACGGAACTGGAATTTGAGAAAGCCTGCCGCG